>NZ_JBVHHY010000002.1:0-226027 GCF_055560835.1 Kitasatospora sp. NPDC023120
ACTGATCCACCCCGAAGGGCTTCACCGTTCGACTTGCATGTGTTAAGCACGCCGCCAGCGTTCGTCCTGAGCCAGGATCAAACTCTCCGTGAATGTTTACCCGTAATCGGGTTCACACCCGCGTTGAGCGGCACGGCAACCACCGGAATAGGGCGGCCCCGCGCACTGCGTCCTCGCTAGTGTTATTTCAAAAGGAATCTCCAACCCCAGGAAACCCTGAGGCCGGGGATGTCAACATATCTGGCGTTGACTTTTGGCACGCTGTTGAGTTCTCAAGGAACGGACGCTTCCTTCGGACCGCCTTCCAGCGGACCCTCCGGGCTTCGTTCTTTCGTGTTTCCAGCTTATCAGATGTTTTCCGCTCCGTTTTCCGGAACTTCATTCATCGGATTCGCTTTCCGCTTTGCCGCCCCGGTCTCCCGCGGCGACTCCGGAACTGTACGGGCACCGACCCGCCACATGCAAATCGTCCCTGCCCGGGATCCGGGCAGGGACGATTCGTTGTTCGAGCACCGTCAGGCGCGGCCCATCTCCTCGGCGATGGCCGCCGCGAAGGCGTCGATGTCGGCCTCCGTGGTGTCGAAGGCGCACATCCAGCGCACCTCACCGGTGTGCTCGTTCCAGAAGTAGAAGCGGTAACGCTTCTGCAGCCGCTCGCTCACCTCGCGCGGGAGGATCGCGAACACCGCGTTCGCCTGGACCGGGCGGACCACCTCGACCCCGTCGATCTTCCGGACCGCGGCCTCCAGGCGGCTGGCCATCGCGTTGGCGTGGCCGGCGTTGCGCAGGTAGAGGTCGCCGGAGAGCAGGGCCTCGAACTGGACCGAGACGAAGCGCATCTTCGAGGCCAGCTGCATCGAGGTCTTGCGCAGGTACTTGATGTTGCGGACCCGCTCCGGGTTGAGCACCACCACGACCTCGCCGAACAGCAGGCCGTTCTTCGTCCCGCCGAAGGAGAGCACGTCCACACCGACGTCGGTGGTGAAGGCGCGCAGCGGCTGGCCGAGCGAGGCTGCGGCGTTGGCCAGGCGGGAGCCGTCGACGTGGACGAGCATGCCCAGCTGGTGGGCGTGCTCGGTGATCGCGCGGATCTCGTCGACGGTGTAGAGGGTGCCGAGCTCGGTGCTCTGGGTGATGGAGACCGCGAGCGGCTGCGCGCGGTGCTCGTCGCCGTAGCCCCAGGCCTGCTGGTCGAGCAGCTCGGGGGTGAGCTTGCCGTCCGGGGTGGGGATGGTGAGCAGCTTGATGCCGCCCATCTTCTCCGGCGCGCCGCCCTCGTCCACGTGAATGTGGGCGGTCTCGGCGCAGACCACGGCACCCCAGCGCGGGAGCAGCGACTGCAGGGCGACCACGTTGGCGCCGGTGCCGTTGAAGACGGGGTAGGCCTCGGCCTTCTCGCCGAAGTGGCGACGGAAGACGTCCTGGAGGTGGGCCGTGTAGTCGTCCTCGCCGTAGGCGACCTGGTGGCCGCCGTTGGCGAGGGCGACCGCGGCGAGGACCTCGGGGTGCACGCCGGCGTAGTTGTCGCTGGCGAAGCCGCGGACGGCGGGGTCGTGCCGCCGTACCGCGTCCGTACGGGTGAGCTCGGTCATCGGGCTGTCAGCCACAGGTGCTGTCCGTTCAGTTCTGCTGCGGGGCGGTCCCAGAGGCCCGCCAGGTGATCGGCGAGGTCAGCGGTGTCGGTGAAGCCGGCGAACTTCGCCTCCGGCTTCTCGGCCCGCATTTCGGGGCTGACCAGTGCCTTGATCACCAGGATGGCAGCCGCCGCGGTGGGCTCGCCGTCCGGGGCGGTGGTCTCCTTCTTGAAGGAGTCGGCCATGGCGAGGGTCCACGCCTCGGTGGCGGCCTTCGCGGCCGCGTAGGCCGCGCCGCCGGCGGTGGGCTTGTGCGCGGCAGCGGCGGAGATCATCGCGTAGCGGCCGGACTCGCTGCGGAGCAGCGCGGGCTGGAAGGCCAGCGAGGTGTGCTGGAGGGTCCGCACGACGGTGTCGTGCAGGAAGTCCCAGTCGTCCAGTCGGCTGTCGAAGAAGGTCTTGCTGCCGCGCCAGCCGCCGACCAGGTGGATGAGGCCGTCGACGTGGCCGTGCTCGGACTCCAGGTGGTCGGCCCAGTCGTGGACCTCCTGCGGGTCGAGCAGGTCGATGACCTGGCCGCTGATCTTCGCACCGCGCACCGCCACGCGGGTGGCGTCCAGGGCGGACTCCAGGCGCTGGGGGTCGATGTCGGCGCCGATCACGGTGGCGCCGTCGGCGGCGAGGCGGCGCAGCACCGCGCGGCCGGCCGGGCCGCTGGCTCCGGCGACGGCGATGACCTTGCCGGCCAGCGGGGCGTTGGTGGAGGTGGTCACGCGGCGACTCCCTGGATGCCGTTACCGGTGATGCCGGTGGTGGAGGCGATGACGCCGCTCAGCTTCTTGTTGAGGGCCTCGTAGAACATGCTCAGCGGGAACTCGTCCGGGAGCACGGCGTCGCACAGGGCCTTGTTGAGGGCCTTGCCGTCGGTGATGTCGAGCGGCAGGGCCTCGGAGCCCTTCGCCCAGGTGGAGGCGGGGTGCGGGGTGAGGTACCGGGAGACCAGCTCGTAGGCGGCGATCCAGTGGGCCGGCTTGGGCCGGTCGATGCCGTCGCGGTACAGCTTCTCGATCTCGGCGCAGAGCCCGTTGGTGACCTGCGGGGCGCGGTCCCAGTCGATGCTGAGGCGGTTGTCCCGCCAGCGCAGGGCGTCGTGCTTGTGCAGGTAGGCGAAGAGCAGCTGGCCGCCGAGGCCGTCGTAGTTGCGCACGCGGTCGCCGCTGACCGGGAAGCGGAACATGCGGTCGAAGAGGATCGCGTACTGGACGTCGCGGGCGTGCGGGTTGCCCTCGGCCTCGAGCTGCACCGCCTCCTTGAAGGTGGTGAGGTCGCAGCGCAGCTCCTCCAGGCCGTACATCCAGAACGGGCTGCGCTGCTTGATCATGAAGGGGTCGAACGGCAGGTCGCCGTGGCTGTGGGTGCGGTCGTGGACGAGGTCCCACAGGACGAAGGTCTCCTGCGCGCGCTGCTGGTCCTGGAGCAGGCCCTCGGCGTCGGCGGGGATCTCCAGGCCGAGCTGCTGGACGGCGCTGGTGGTGACGGCGCGGAAGCGGGCGGCCTCGCGGTCGCAGAAGATGCCACCCCAGGTGAAACGTTCCGGCGCCTTGCGCACGGAGACGGTCTCGGGGAAGAGCACGGCGGAGTTGGTGTCGTAGCCGGCCGTGAAGTCCGTGAAGGTGATCGGCACGAACATCGGGTTGTCGAAGCGGGTGCGCTCCAGCTCGGCCAGCCAGTCGGGCCACACGACGCGCAGCAGGACGGCTTCCAGGTTGCGGTCGGGGTTGCCGTTCTGGGTGTACATCGGGAAGACGACCAGGTGCTCCAGGCCGTCCTCACGCTGGTCGGCGGGCTGGAAGGCGAGCAGCGAGTCCAGGAAGTCGGGCTCGCGGTAGCCGGTGTCGGCCCACTTGGCGAGGTCGGCGTCGACGGCGGCCAGGTAGGCGGCGTCGTGCGGGAAGTGCGGGGCGAGCTCCTCGACGGCGGCGCGGACGGTGGCCACCAGCGGGTCGACGGTGTGCCGCTGGACGGCGGCCAGGTCGATCGAGCCGTCCTTGGACTGCAGCGGGCGCAGCGACTCGACGGCCTCCTTCAGGCGGAGCCAGGCCGGGTGACCGGCGAGGGTCGAGACCGGGGCGTCGGCCGCCGCAGCGAGCCTTGGCGAAAGATTCTGCATCGTGGACTCACTTCGACAGGAGTTATTTCAACGAGGACACCATAAGTACGAAAGGTTCTCCCGTTCAAGGGGGTCCGGACGGGCAAAACTGCGGCGTGCCGCCGCTCCGGCCCGAAAACCTGCGCCCGGAGGCCTCTTGTCCGGCATGTGGACAGTAATCTGGATGTTCTGGACAGACGCGCCGTTGTGATGCGAACCTCCCGGCATGCTCCCGACGGTGATCACGGTGGCCGTACGCCACGACAGCCCGTTCCGGGTGCCCTCCCGTCGGCAGGCCTGCCCCTGCAGTCGCTGTCGCGCGCGCGGTGTGCGCGGTCTCTACGGCCGCTGTTGCCGCTGTTGCCGCTGTTGTTGATTCGGCCACCGGCCGCTGCCCGGCCGCCGTCGACCCGGCTGCTGCCGATCCGGCTCGGGGGGCACGCGGACATGGGCCCGTACGCCGACCATGCCGCGTGTGTTCCGGCGCCGCCACCGGGGGGAAGTGACCCGCCGGGACCCGGCCCGCCCCTCCGCGCCCTTCCGTCCCACCCCCTCGTCCCGCACGGTCCTTCCTCTGGAGCCTCGCCATGACCCTCCGCAAGCCGTCCGCCGTACTGTCCCTCGCCGCGCTGGTCGCCGCCGCGGCCGCGCTGAGCGCGTGCGCACCGCAGGACGCGAAGTCCGACGCCGCTTCCGGCGCCGCTTCCGGCGCCTCGGGCGCGGCCGGCTCGGCGGCGGACTGCGCGCCGGGGGCGCTGGCGACGCGCACGGCCGGGACGCTGACCATCGGCACCGACAAGCCCGCGTACGACCCCTGGTTCTCCGAGGACAAGCCGGAGAACGGCAAGGGCTTCGAGTCGGCCGTGGCCTACGCGGTGGCGGAGAAGCTGGGCTACCCGAAGTCCAAGGTCAGCTGGGTGGTCGCGCCCTTCGGCAAGGCGACCGCGCCGGGCGCCAAGGACTTCGACTTCGACATCAACCAGGTGTCCATCAGCGCCGAGCGCAAGCAGGCGGTGGACTTCTCCTCCGGCTACTACGACGTGCGCCAGGCCGTCATCGCGCTGAAGAACTCCAAGGCGGCGGGCGCGAAGAGCATCGCCGACCTCAAGGGCGCCAAGCTCGGCGCGCAGGTCGGCACCACCAGCCTGAACACCATCACCGACACCATCAAGCCGAGCGGCCAACCCGCCGTGTTCGACTCCAACGACCTGGCCAAGGCCGCGCTGAAGAACGGCCAGATCGAGGCCCTGGTGGTGGACCTGCCGACCGCCTTCTACATCACCGGCGCCGAGGTGCCCGAGGCCCAGGTGGTCGGCCAGTTCGAGGCGGCAGCGCAGGGCGAGCAGTTCGGCCTGGTGCTGGACAAGGGCTCCAAGCTGACCGGCTGCGTGTCGCAGGCGGTGGACGCGCTGCGCTCGGACGGCACGCTCGCCAAGCTGGAGAAGCAGTGGCTCTCCGACGCCGTCTCGGCACCGGTGCTGAAGTGAGTGCTGACATGAGCCCCGGCATGGGCGGGGACCCGACGGCAGCGCCAGCGACGGGAGCAGCAGCGACGGCGGCGGCTCCAACGGCGGGAGCCGCCTCGGCGGGGCTCACGAAGGGCGCGGAGGAGGACGACGGCTACCGCCCGTCCGAACGACGGCTGGCGCACGAGGCGTACCGGCGCGCCCGGGCCCGCCGCTCGGCGCTGATCGCCGGCGCTTCGACCCTGGCGACGGCGGTCGCGCTCTACCTGCTGATCGTCAACTCCCCCGGCTGGGAGGTGACTCGGCGGACCTTCTTCAACCTCGACTACGCCCGCCAGGCGCTGCCCGAGGTGCTGAAGGGGCTGCGGCTCAACCTGGAGCTGATGCTGGGCTGCGGGGTGCTGATCCTGGTGTTCGGCCTGCTGCTCGCGATGCTGCGGACGCTGCGCGGACCGGTGTTCCTGCCGGTGCGGCTGCTGGCCACCGCGTACGTGGACTTCTTCCTCGGGCTGCCGATGATCATCTGCCTGCTGGTGATGATCACCGGGGTGCCGGCGCTGCGGCTGACGGGGGTGACCACCGATCCGCTGCTGCTGGGCGGGGCCGCGCTGGTGCTGACGTATTCGGCGTACGTGTCGGAGGTGTTCCGCTCCGGCATCGAGTCGGTGCACCCGAGCCAGCGGGCCGCGGCGCGGTCGCTGGGGCTGACCAACGCGCAGGCGATGCGGTACGTGGTGCTGCCGCAGGCCGTCCGGCGGGTGGTGCCGCCGCTGCTCAACAACCTGGTGAGCCTGCAAAAGGACACCGGGCTGGTCTCGATCGGCGGCGCGATCGACGCGGTGTACGCGGCGAAGATCATCGCCTCCCGGTCCTTCAACTTCACGCCGTACCTGCTCGCGGGTCTGGTGTTCATCGTGCTGACCATTCCGCTGACCCGGTTCGCCGACTGGCTGACCGCACGGATGAACCGTCGGCAGGTCCAGGGAGGTGCGGTGTGACCGCAGAGGTGCTCCGGCTTGAGTCGGTGCGCAAGACCTTCGGCGCTCAGGTGGTGCTGCGCGACGTGGACCTCGCCGTGCCCGAGCACTCGGTGACCGCACTGATCGGGGCGTCCGGCTCCGGGAAGTCCACGCTGATGCGGTGCGTCAACCTGCTGGAGGGCATCGACGACGGCGCGATCTTCCTGGACGGCGAGGAGATCACCGATCCGCGCGCGGACGAGGACGCGGTACGGCGCCGGATCGGGGTGGTGTTCCAGTCGTACAACCTGTTCCCGCACATGACCGTGCTGGAGAACATCACGCTCGCGCCGCGCCGGGTGCACGGCGTCACGCGGGCTGAGGCGGAGGCGCGGGCGCTGGAGCTGCTCGACCGGCTCGGGCTCGCGGCCAAGGCGAAGGAGTACCCGGACCGGCTCTCCGGCGGGCAGCAGCAGCGGGTCGCCATCGTGCGGGCGCTGGCCACCGGTCCGCGGCTGCTGCTCCTGGACGAGATCACCGCGGCGCTGGACCCGGTGCTGGTCGGGGAGGTGCTGTCGGTGGTGCGGGACCTCAAGGAGCAGGGGATGACGATGGTCCTCTCCACTCACGAGATGGGCTTCGCGCGCGAGGTCGCCGACCGGGTCTGCTTCCTGGACGGCGGAGTGGTGCTCGAACAGGGGCCACCGGAGCAGGTGTTCGGCGATCCGCGGGAGGAGCGGACCCGGCAGTTCCTCAGCCGGGTGATGGCCTCGGGGCGGCTCCAGGGCTGAGGCCCAGCGGCGGCAGGGGGTGTGCGGCGGGGAGCTTCGCGACGACGGTCACTACCGTGCGCCCCCGTGCGCGCTCTGGCCGCACCGCGGTGGCAGCCGTGATCGTGGACGGGACGACCGTCACCGCGCACGACCGTCACCGCGGACGGGGGCCGGCCGACGGGGCAGCAGACGGCGGACAGATGACAGCTGACAGATTTCAACATCTGTCAGCTGTCATCTGTCCGCTGACCGTTGTCCGCCGTTCGCCGCCCCCCGTCGCCCGCCGCCGCCCCGGGAGGCCGCCGTTGCACGGACCGATCCTCGTCAACTGGCTGCTCGCCCTCCTCACCGCCACGGCCGGCGCCACCTGCCTGATCCGCCTGCGGCACACCCCTTGCGCGTCGGCGCCGGGCCCGCAGCGCCCGCTCGCCCGGGAGTCGGACGCCGCCGAGGCCCTGATGGGACTCGGCATGGCCGCGATGGCCGTCAGCGGTGCCACCGTCCCGGCAGCCGTCTGGGCCGGGCTGTTCGGCCTCCCGGCCGCCGCCTTCCTGCTCGCCGCCGTCCACGCCCCCGCCGGCCGGGCCCACCGGCTGCACCACGCGGTCGGCGCGCTCGCCATGACGTACATGGCCCTCGCCATGGCGGCAGCCCCCGGCCACCAGCACCACGCACCCGGTCTGGGCGTCCCGCTGCTGACCGGCACCCTCCTCCTCTACTTCGGCGGGTACACGCTCTGGGCCGGCAGCCGCCTGCTGCGCACCCCGGCCGGCACCCTCGCGGTCGGCACCGCCGGGCTGCCGCAGGCCTGCCGACTCACCATGGGCATCGGCATGTTCGCCATGCTCCTCACCATGTGACGCCCCTGTTCAGCGACAGTTCACGCCGCTGTTCACGCCCCTGTTCACGCCCCTCGTCACACACCTGCTCACGCGCCAGCGCACGCGCCAAGGGCCCGCCGTGCGCGTGGCGTTGGTCACTGGCCGGTCGAAAGCCGTTCCACCGGGCGTCGCCGGCGCATAGGTTGGCAGGGAGCGCGTTGTCGCGTTCCGTGCGTACTCGGGGAGCCCATGCGATGCCTGCCCTGATCGGCCTGCTGCTGCTCGGACTGCTGCTCTCGACCGTCGCGCCCCGGCTGTTGGCCCGGGCCCGCTGGGTGGAGCGCGAACCGGTGCTGGCACTGCTGGTGTGGCAGTGCCTCGTGGTGGCGGTGCTGCTCTGCTGCGCGCTGGGACTGCTGCTGGCCGCCTCCGCCGCCCTGCCCGAGCTGCGGTCCCTGGTGTTCACGGGCGCCCCGCACGGCGTGGAGGCCGCGTACGGCCTGCAGGACGCGGAGGGCTGGGGCCGGCTGTGCGCCGCGGTGCTGGCCGCCGGCGCGGTGCAGACGGTGCTGGCGCTCACCCGCGAGGTCCGTACGGCCAAGGCGCTGCGCGATCGCCGCCACGCCCAACTGGCGACCCGCGCGCCGGAGTTGCCCGACTCGATCGAGACCGACCGGACCCGCCGGGAGCGGCTGGTGGTGCTGGAGAACGTCCGCCCGGAGGCATGGTCGCTGCCCGGCCCGAACTCCCGCCTGGTGGTCACCACCGGCGCCCTCCAGCAGCTGACCGACCGGGAGCTGGCGGCCGTGCTGAGCCATGAGCGCGGCCACGTCCGGGCCCGGCACCACTGGCTGCAGCAGTTCTCCCAGGCGCTCGCCACCGGCTTCCCCGGCGTGGGCGTGTTCAGCGCTTTCCGGAACCAGGTGGCGGAGCTGGTGGAGTTGGCGGCCGACGACCGCGCCGCGCGTCGGCACGGCCGGCACACCACCGCCCTCGCACTGGCCGAACTCAACCTGGACCGCGGGGTGTTCGGCTCCTGTCCGCCGGGCCTGGCACAGTCCCCGAAGCGGGTGGACCGGCTGCTCGCGGGCCGCCCGCGGCTCTCCGTCCCGCACCGGCTGCGGCTCACCGTCGCGGCCCTCGCCGCGCCCGCCGCGGCCGTCCTGCTGGCCGCCGCCCCGGGCCTGAACTCACTCCGCTGAGCCGACCCGCGCCGACACCCTCCGACCCGCGCCGACCCGCGCCGACCCGCCCGGGGCCGACAGAACGTGACACCCCGCCGGTCACGCACGCCCGTCAGTCGGACGCCGGAGCCTCGCAGATCTTGCCGACCTCACCACCGAGGGTCAGCTCCAGCACCTCGCGGTGGAGCGGCCTGGCCTGCTCATAGCGCTCCCGACCGGCCTCGGTGAGGGTGAGCACGATGCCTCGCCGGTCACTCTCGCACATCGCCCGGGTGACCAGTCCGGCCTTCTCCAGGCGGGCGATCAGCCGGGAGAGCGCGCTCTGGCTCAGGTGGACGGTGGGGGCCAGCTCGGTCACCCGCAGCGCGTGCCCGCCGCCCGCGGTGCATCCCTCGACGAGGCGTTCCAGCACCTCGAACTCGCTCATGCCCAGCCCGAACCGGTCGCCCAGCTCGCGGTCGAGCATGCAGGCGGCCGCAGCGTGCCGGGCCAGCAGCTCGCGCCACTGCGCGACGAGACCGGCCTCCGCCGGGGAGTCGAGTTCAGCCACGCCGCAACCCTAGCACCCGCATCGTAAATTATTGCGTTCACATCTAATTCATTTGCATTGAATGCACATGCATGTACTGTCCTCCCTATGACCACCGCGACCGTCACGTCACCCGACGCCCCGTCAACCAGCGGGCTGCACTGGACACCCCGCCTCTGGGGCACCCTGATCGTGCTCTGCGCCGCCATGTTCCTGGACGCCCTGGACGTCTCGATGGTGGGCGTCGCCCTCCCCTCCATCGGCTCCGAGCTCCACCTCTCCACCTCCACCCTGCAGTGGGTGGTCTCCGGCTACGTCCTCGGCTACGGCGGCCTGCTGCTGCTCGGCGGCCGTGCCGCCGACCTGCTCGGCCGCCGCCGGGTCTTCCTGGTCGCCCTGGCCGCCTTCGCCGCCGCCTCGCTGGTCGGCGGCCTGGTCGACGACGGCGGCCTGCTGATCGCGGCCCGTTTCCTCAAGGGCGTCAGCGCCGCCTTCACCGCCCCGGCCGGGCTGTCGATCATCACCACGACCTTCGCCGAGGGCCCGGCCCGCAACCGGGCGCTGTCGATCTACACCACCTGCGGCGCCAGCGGCTTCTCGCTCGGGCTGGTGCTGAGCGGCCTGCTCACCTCGGTCGGCTGGCGCTGGACCTTCCTGATGCCCGTCCCGGTCGCGCTGCTCGCCCTGGTCTTCGCGATCCGCCTGCTCCCCCGCCCGGTCGAGGAGCCCGCCAAGGGCGGCTACGACGTGCTGGGCGCGATCACCGGCACCGCGACCGTGCTGCTGCTGGTGTTCACCGTCACCGAAGCGCAGGGCGCGGGCTGGCTGAGCCTGCGCACGCTCGGCTCGCTGCTCGTGGTCGCCGCGCTGGCCGCCGCCTTCCTCCTGGTGGAGAGCCGCACCGCGCACCCGCTGGTCCGGCTCGGCATCTTCCGCAACGGCTCGGTCGCCCGGGCCAACCTGGTCGCCTTCGCGATGACCGGCGCGTACGGCGGCTTCCAGTTCGTGGTCACGCTCTACCTGCAGCACCTGCTCGGCTGGTCGGCCCTGCAGATGGCCCTCGGGCTGCTGCCCGCCGGCGCGTTCATCGCCCTCTCGGCACCGTTCATGGGCCCGATCGTGGACCGCTTCGGCACCGGTCGGCTGCTGCCGATCGGCCTGCTGGCCCTGGTCGGCGCCTTCGCCCTCTTCCTGCGGCTGGACGAGCACAGCTCCTACGTCGCCCTGGTGCTGCCCTCGATGCTGCTGCTCGGCGTCGGCTTCGCGCTCGCCTTCCCCTCGGTGAACATCGCCGCCACCGACGGCGTGGCCGACGAGGAGCAGGGCCTGGCCTCCGGTCTGGTGAACACCGCGATCCAGGTCGGCACCGCGGTGGTGCTGGCCGGGGCGACCGCGATGATCACCGCCGGCAGCGCGGGCGGGGACAGCCCGCAGGCCCAGCTGGACGGCTACCGCCCGGCGCTGGTGTTCGTCACGGCGGTCGCGCTGCTCGGGCTGGTGGTCGCGGCGGTCGGAGCCCTGGTGGACCGGCGCCGGAATGCAGCTCCCGTATCGGTGCCTGATTATGATTATCCGTCAGTCGGGTCGACGACGGCCCGGACCGAAGTCCTCAGCGAGCACTGACCCCAGCGTCTGCCCTGCCCGCGGGCCGACCCCCGGCCGGTCGGGCAGTGGCGCCGGCTCCACCAAACCCCCGTGTTGGTGGAGCCGGCCGTCTTCGTACCGGCCGCTCGGGCGGCGCCCGTCGGGGCACGGCCCCGGGCGGCTGTCGGCTTCGCAAGTATATTGGCCCGCAGCCAACGAACGTTCGGAGCAGACACGATGGCACCTCGCGCGGATTCGGTCAATGAGGAGATGCGGCAACGCTCCCGCCGCCGCATCATGCGAGCCACCGTCGAGCTGGTTGACCAGCGAGGTTACGCGGGCACCACCCTGACCGACATCGCCGAGCGGGCCGGGCTCGCCCGCGGGCTGCTCTCGTACTACTTCGACGGCAAACGGCTGCTGATGCAGTCCGCGACGCACCGGATGATGCACCAGTCGCTCTCCAGCGCACTGGAGGAACTGGCGCCCGGCTCCACCCCCGAGGACCGGCTGGCCCGCGCCATCGACGCCGTCCTCGCACTCGCCATGGACCACCCCCGGGTGATGCGCTCGCACCTGGCGCTGATCCTCGACCCGGACGCCGGCGCCTTCGTCCAGGATCCCGAGCAGCAGCAACTCGGCGCCATCCTGCAGGGTCTGCTGCGCGACTGGGGCGCGCCGGACCCGGTCGCCGAGCACGCGGTGCTGCGCAGCGCGCTGATGGGCGGCTGCATCGGGGTGCTGCTACCCGGCGCCGAGCTCCCACTGGCGCCGATCCGGGCCGACCTCTTCCGCCGTTACGACCTGGCCTGGCACCTCGGCCGCCCGCCGCAGCCCCACCCGCCGGAGCGCGAAAGGCCGCCGGCCCGCGGTTGACGACGGGTGGGCGGCCTGCCAGTGGCGACCTGCTGTCGAGGGGCCCCGCGAGGGAGGGTGCTCACAGACCCCGGACGGCAGCGGCTCGGCGTTGTTCCTTCAGGTGCTCAGCGGTCGTGCCCGTTGTTCAGTGTTCCTGCAGGTGCTCAGTGTTCCTGCAGGTGCTCAGCGGTCCTGCAGGTGCTCAGCGTTCCTTGAGGATCGAGGCGAGCAGGTCTATGGTGCGCTCCGGCGTGAGGCTGTCCACGCAGAGCCGCTCCATGACCTGGATGTACGCGTCGACGTCGTCGCGCTTGTCCAGGTAGAGCGCACTGGTGAGCTGCTCCAGGTAGACCACGTCCGCGAGGTCCTGCTCCGGGAAGCGCAGGATCGTGAACGCCCCGGACTCGCCCGCGTGCGCGCCGAAGCGGAACGGCATGACCTGGATCACCACGTTGGCCTGCTCGGCGACGTCGATCAAGTACTGCACCTGACCGCGCATCACCTTGGGCCCGCCGACCGGCCGGCGCAGCGCGGCCTCGTCGATGACCGCCCACAGGCGCGGGTTGGTGCCCTCGGTCAGCAGCTTCTGGCGGCGCAGGCGGAGACTGACCCGCCGTTCGACCTCCTCCTCGCTGATGACCGGCCGACTCTGGCCGAAAACGGCCCGTGCGTACTCCTCGGACTGCAGCAGACCGGGGATGAACTGCACCTCGTAGGTGCGGATCAGCTGGGCGGCCTCCTCCAGGCCGACGTAGGTCTGGAACCAGCCCGGCAGCACGTCGTTGAAGCTGTGCCACCAGCCGGACTTGTTGGCCTCGCGGACCAGGCCGAGCAGGGCTTCCCGCTCGATGCCGTCGTCGACGCCGTACAGGCTGAGCAGGTCGGCGACGTCGCGCTCCTTGAAGCTGACACGACCGAGTTCCATGCGGCTGATCTTGGACTCGGACGCCCGGATCGCGTAGCCCGCGTCCTCGCGGGTGATGCCGCGCGCCTCACGCAGGCGACGCAGCTGCGAGCCGAGGAGGATCCGGCGGACCATCGAGCCGCCGCCCGGCTGAACTGTGGTCATGCGGTCGAAACCTCCACCTAGGGCAAACAGCGCACAGTCTGCCATCAGTTGAGCGCTCACGGTGCCGATACTGACGGATGTTCCTATCAGTTCCACACTCCACACACCAGGATGCACGTGCATTCGGCGCTTGCATATGCCAATAGTGCGACTGCACGTGAATCGACTCTTGCATCTGCAGTGAGCGCACACCACCATGGTGCACGTGCACCTGCACACCCCTGGCAATCCCGCGGGCTCCGCGTCGACCCCACGCGCGACTCCGTGCACCGGCTCGACGGCGTCCCCCGCGCCATCGGGCGTTCGAGTGCGCGCGCGTCTGGTCGAGGGCGGCCGAGCGGCCGAGCGAGTCGGAGGTGACCGGCATGACCCCGGCGGGTCCAGCCGTGTCCGCCCCCTTATGGGAGGAGCTCTTCATGAGCACCGGTACGGCTTTGGCGGTTGACCCCCATGTGGTCACCTGTACGCTCGCTCCTCGCTTCGAAGCCGTCAGAACCGCGCGCGACTTCGCCCGGACCACGCTCCAGCGCTGGGGACTGACGGAGCTGTTCGACGACGTCGCGCTGGTGGCCTCGGAACTCGTGACCAATGCGCTCCGGCATGCGATCGGCGCACGGCCCGACCCTGCGGGCGGCGCCCTGGGCGAGTACGACTTTCCCACACAGCCCACCCCGGACGGGCGGCTGCCGATCCGAATAAGCCTGGTGCACCGCGCACCCCAGGTGGTCTGCGCGGTGAGCGACCCGAGCAGCGTCGGCCCGGTGGCCCGGGAGGCGGACTTCGTCGCCGAATCCGGCCGCGGACTGCACCTGGTGGAGTCCTTCAGCCGCTCCTGGGGCTGGCACCCGCTGGGCAGCGGCAAGGTGGTCTGGGCCATGTTCGAGGCGGAGCCGGCGGACGGTGCGCTCGACGGACACCCCGGGATCGGCACGTGCCAGGAACTCGGCGGACGCTCGGCGCTCGACGCGCTCGGCGGACCGGTCGACGCCGGTGGGCGGCACCGGCGCTCGGCCTAGCGCCGGCGCGGCACAGCACGTGGTCGGCCCGGTGCCCGGTCCAGGCACAGGTCGAGGTTCCGGTCGATGCACAGATCGATCTGCACCCTTATGTACGGGTTCGTGTGCAGGTCGAGGGGAGCCCCGGGAGGACCACACCCCCGGCCGTTCCCCGAGTCCCCGAGGGCAAGGGCCCCGAGGCCTGCGGCCCGACAGCAGGGACCCCGCGCGCAGCGGCTCCGCGGGCGGAGGCCCCGAGCGCAGCGGCCCCGAAGGCGGAGGCCCCGAGCGCAGCGGCCCCGCGGGCGGAGGCGCAAAAGACAAAGGCCGTCGCGGTGTCGGCACCCGCGACGGCCCCCCGATGGTGGAGCACGGCGGTCGGTCAGACCGCCAGGTGGTCGAACTCCCCGTCCTTGGCCCCCAGCAGCAGGGCGGCGATCTCGGCGCGGGTGTAGATGAGCGCCGGACCGTCCGGGAAGCGCGAGTTGCGCATCGCCACGTCACCGCCCGGCAGGGCCGCGAACTCGACGCAGTTGCCCTGGGAGTTGCTGTGCCGGCTCTTCTGCCAGACCACCCCCTGGAGATCGGCGGCGGCCATCCCGTTGTAGGTGTCGTGCGAGCCGTGCGTGTTCTGCGAGTCGTGCATAGAAGTCTCCCGAAGAGCTCCGGAGTTGTCGTCCGCGCGGCGCCCCCGGCACCGCCGAAACGAACGGACCGGCCCCGTACCGGTCCGGCACAACGCCTCACTTGACGCGATGATAGCTGCAGTGCACGTGCATCAGCACGGGACGTTGCAGGTGCACGAGGCCTTTTATCCGCGGCCTCGAACTTTTCACGGGGCCTTCTCCTGACGGTACGTAAACGGACATAGCCGACTGAATCACCGGGTTTCCGATAACCGGCCGTGAGCGGCTCCCCGCTGAATGTTGATCTTCGAATGCCGGGAGTCGCACCGCTGTGACCCTCCGTCAGGCGACCTCTGGACTGTGAGACATCTCACGCGCCGCACCTGCAACGCCACACCCCGCCGGGCACGTCATGGCAATGACCCGCACCCGCGCGGGGGTTGGGTGAGGAATGTCCGGATTGTAGGCAAACCTCCCGGACCGGCCCGGAGGACACACCGGGTCCGCACCACCACCGCGCGAAACCCGTACGGCAGCCGACTGCAGGCCGGACGGGCAGATGTCCTACGATCTCCGGCATGAGCACCGCAGCCATCCCGGGCGCGCCACTGCCCGTCCGCACTCCAGGCTCCCGTGCGCGGGGGCGCCACCGTCGTCCCGAGCGCCCCGAGATCCCCTCCGGCTCCCCGGCCCTGGTGCTTGCCGTGCCCGCGACCGCCGGGCCCGAGTCCCGCTCGGTCGTCGAGGAACTGCTCTCGATCGTCCGCAGTGAGCAGAACGGCGTCCAGGCCGCGGTCGGCTACCTCGCCGGCGACTCCGCCGAGGGCGAGGGCGGCGAGGACCGCACCGTCGCCGAACTCCTGGCGCTGGCCGCCGAGGCCGGGCTGCCGATGCCCGTCCTGGTGCCGCTGGTGCCCGGCCCGCACGGCTTCCTGACCGAACTCCACGCGCTGGCCGCCGAGTACGGCGCGCCCGTCACCGACACCCTGGGCCCGCACCCGCTGCTGGCCGAGGCCGTGCACGTCCGGCTGTCCGAGGCCGGGCTGGCCCGCGCCGACCGCGCCCGGCTGTTCGCCATCGCGACCGCCGCCGACGGCGTGGTCCTGACCACCGTCGGCGGCGAGGACGCGGCCGCCGCCGCGGGCATCACCGGCGTGCTGCTGGCCGCCCGTCTGGCCGTCCCGGTCGTGGCCGCCGCGCTCGACGTGCCCGGCTCGGTCGCCGCCGCCGTCGACCACCTCAAGGAGACCGGCTCGCAGCGCCCGGCACTGGCCCCGCTGGTGATCGGGCCGGAGGCCGACTCCGAGCTGCTCGCCGCGGCCGCCGAGGAGACCGGCTGCCCGTCGGCGGCGCCGCTGGGCGCGTACCCGACCGTCGGCCAGCTGATCGCCTCCACCTACCTCGCCGCGCTGCCCGCGCCGTCCCCGGAGGACCTGGCACGGGCCGAGGCGGAGGCTGCGGCCGCCGCCGAGGTCGAGGGTGGCGTGGAGGGCGCCCGGGGCGCCCACGCGGCCTCCGAGGGGCCCGCCGGGCAGTAGTCGGAAACCAAGCTGGACACCGCGCCCGTCGGCGCGCACACAGGGCCCGGAACGGCTTTCGTTCCGGGCCCTTCGCTTTGCCCGCCCGCGCCGCACGGGCATGCACCGTAGGAACCGGCACCGTACGGGCTTGCGCCGTACGAGAGTTAAGCGGGCAATGAAACGTAATGTCCGTTCTGACGCATTTTGCCAGGAAATGGCGAGCGCACTTCCCGGCGCTCGAATTACCCCCACTCCCCCGCTTCGACGGCTGCGCCGCTTTACGCTTCGACACACCGTCACAGCGCTCCTGAGGCAATGACAGTTGTGGGCATCCGCAACAGAATTGCCGAAAAACGATCATTTACGATCATGATTGCCAGCCAGTTTGGCAGTTCTCACTAAACCGTGATGAGCGTCACAGCTGTTTGCAGTTTGAACTTAAGTCTGCTTAACGTGCTCCCCGTTCGTGACCACACGGACCCAGTTCATCCGCAACGCCGAGTCCTGCCGTCGGATGTCCTGGCAGCGCGAAAACGCACCACGGCAGGAGCGGGGGACCCACAGGTAAGTCGCCCCGGACCGCTCTCCGGAACGGTCCAGGGCTAGGGGTGAAGCCGCGCCAACGCGCGGCCGGGCAACTCCAGCCCGAATCCGACAGCTCACCTCGCAGGCGTGGGAGAGGACCGCGTCTTCATGCTGCCCACCAACGGCTCTCGCCTGTCCAGCCGCACCCGTCGCGTGATCGCCGCCATCGGCGTCGCGGGCGTCGGCCTCACCGTTCCGTGCCTCGTCACCGGCACCGCCTCCGCCGCCTCCGTCGCGACCTGGGACAAGGTCGCCCAGTGCGAGAGCAGCGGCAACTGGAGCATCAACACCGGCAACGGCTTCTACGGCGGCCTCCAGTTCACCCAGAGCACCTGGTCCGCCTTCGGCGGCACCGCCTACGCCTCGCGCGCCGACCTGGCCACCAAGGACCAGCAGATCGCCGTCGCCGAGAAGGTGCTCGCCTCGCAGGGCCCCGGCGCCTGGCCGGTGTGCTCGGTCCAGGCCGGCCTGACCAAGGGCGGCGCCCCGGCGGCCGTCGACACCTCGGCCGCCGCCAAGCCGGCCGCGCCCGCCGCCCCGGCCGCCAAGCCCGCCGCGCCGGCCCAGGCCCCGGCCCCGGCTGCGAAGCCGGCCAAGCCCGCCGCGCCCGCCCAGGACGCCGCGCAGGACGCCACCGGCTCTTGGGCCCAGAAGAGCCACCAGTGGGCCCAGGGCGACGACTACACCGTCGTCGAGGGCGACTGGCTGTCCTCGATCGCCGACAAGCACAACGTCCAGGGCGGCTGGCAGCGGCTGTACGAGCTCAACCGCAGCACCCTGACCGAGGGTCCGGACAGCATCTACCCGGGCCAGCACCTGTCCTTCGGCGACAGCGGCCAGGCCCAGCAGTCGGGCTCCGCGGACAAGTCCGGCTCGGACTTCACCTGGTTCAACCGCTCGCAGAAGTCCGGTCAGTCCGCGAACGGTGGTTCCGTGAACGCCCAGCCGGTCGCCCAGACCCCCGCCGCCAAGCCGGCCGCCCCGGCGCAGGCCCAGGCCCCCGCCCAGGCCGCCACCGGCAGCATGGCCGCCGCGGTCGCCTTCGCCGAGTCCAAGGTCGGCCAGGCGTACGTCTACGGCGGCACCGGCAACGGCGGCTGGGACTGCTCCGGCCTGACCCAGGCCGCGCTGCGCGCCGCGGGCATCTCCGTCCCGCGCGTCGCCGCCGACCAGGCCGCCGCCAGCACCCACGTCTCGCTGGACAGCCTGCAGCCGGGCGACCTGCTGTTCTGGTCCAACAACGGCAAGGACTCGGGCGTCTACCACGTCGCGATCTACGTCGGCGGCGGCAAGTACGTCGAGGCCGCCAACCCGAGCTCGGGCGTGCGCGAGCAGACCATCGCCAACTGGGCCCCGGACTTCGCCGGCCGCGTCTGAGGACGGCGGGCAGCCCAAGCCCTCAGCACCGAGCCGCCCCCGGGGAGAGTCTGGTCGCTCCTCCCCGGGGGTTCCGGCGTACCCGCGGGCGGCCTGTGGACGATCCCGGCACGTACCCGGGGGTTCCGGCGCATTCCGTGGTGAAACCCCGCTCCGACGGGCATGCTGCTGCTCTGCACCCGAGGAGGAGTCACATGGCCCAGGTCACCGTCACGCTCGACGCGAACCTCGCGATCGACGCGATGATGCTCTCCGGTACCAAGAACCCGCAGGACGCCGTCGAACTGGTCCTGCGCGACTACCTGGCCCGCGGCCGCCGTACCGAGACCCGTACCGGCGAAGCGGCCGACGGCCACCGCCTCACCGTCGAGCGCCCGACCGCCCAGGAGGGCTGATCCCGGCGCACGCCGAAGGGCCCCGGAGGTCAACTGCCCTCCGGGGCCCTTCCCTTGGCCTCTCGGCGCCTCGGCGCGTCGGCACGTTGGCCTCTCGGCACCTCGGCACGTCGGCACCTCGGCACGTCGGCACCTCGGCCTCTCGGTGCCTCGGCACGTCGGCCCCGGCTGCCGCCGCTCAGCGCGCGCAGGCCCCGGTGGACCCGCGCATCACCAGCTCCGGCTGGAACATGAACTCGCCGCGCTGGACGGCGTTCCCGCCGACCTCCTCCAGCAGCGCGTCCACCGCCGCGGTGGCCATCGCCTCGACCGGCTGGCGGATCGTGGTCAACGGCGGCTCAGTGAAGGCGATCAGCGGCGAGTCGTCGAAGCCGACCACCGACACGTCCTGCGGCACCGAAAGCCCGCGCTGCCGCACCGCCCGGATCGCTCCGAGCGCCATCATGTCGCTCCCGCAGACGATCGCCGTGCAGCCCTTGTCGAGCAGCGCGCCGGCCGCCGCGTGTCCGCCCTCCACGCTGAACAGCGTGTGGTGGACGAGGTCCTCGGCCTCCTCCTGGGTGCGCCCGAGCACCTCCCTCATCGCCGCCGTGAAGCCTTCTATCTTGCGCAGCACGGGCACGTACCTGCGCTGCCCGACCGCCAGCCCGATCCGCTCGTGTCCGAGCTCGGCGAGGTGCTGGACGGCCATCCACATCGCGGCCCGGTCGTCCGGCGAGATGAACGGCGCGTCGATCTTCTCGCTGTAGCCGTTGATCAGCACGAACGGCACCCCGCGCCCGGCCAACCGCGCGTACCGGTCGTGGTCGGCCGTGGTGTCGGCGTGCAACCCGGAGACGAAGACGATGCCCGCCACGCCCCGGTCCACCAGCATCTCCACCAGTTCGTCCTCGGTGGATCCGCCCGGGGTCTGGGTGCACAGCACCGGCGTGAAGCCGTGCCGGCTGAGCACCTGCTCGATCACCTGCGCCAGCGCGGGGAAGATCGGGTTGCTCAGCTCCGGCGTGATCAGCCCGATCAGCCCGGCGCTGCGCTGCCGCAGCCGGGTCGGCCGCTCGTACCCGAGCACGTCGAGTGCGGCCAGCACCGTCTGCCGGGTGGCGGCGGAGACGTTCGCCTTGCCGTTGAGCACGCGGGAGACGGTGGCTTCGCTGACCCCCGCCTGTGCCGCGATGTCTGAGAGTCGCGCCGTAGTCACGGTCCCAGAGCCTATTGCAACCACGTCAGACCGCCCACCAGCCGGTGCTGTCCGGAGCGAGCACCGTCTCGCCGCCGTCCACCACGAGGCCGGTCGATGCGAGCAGCAGCCTGCCCGGGGCCGCGATCCGCACCGGCTCGCCGGTGGTGTTCACGGTGCAGACGAAGGAGCCGCGGCGGAAGGCGAGGGTGCCCTCGGGGCCGTCCAGCCACTCGACCCCGGTGCCGGCGCCGAGGTCGGCCTGCGCCCGGCGGACGGCCAGTGCGCTGCGGTAGAGCTCCAGGGTGGAGGACGGGTCGCCGGTCTGCGCCTCGACGCTCAGTTCGGCCCAGGCGGCCGGCTGCGGCAGCCAGGACGGGCCGCCGGCCACCGGTCCGAAGCCGTACGGGGCCTCGGTGCCGGACCACGGGATCGGGACGCGGCAGCCGTCGCGGTAGCCGTCCTGTCCGGCCTGACGGAAGAACGACGGGTCCTGGCGGACCTCGTCGGGCAGGTCGGTGACGTCCGGCAGGCCGAGCTCCTCGCCCTGGTAGATGTACGCGGAGCCGGGCAGCGCGAGCATCAGCAGGGTGGCGGCGCGGGCGCGGCGCAGGCCGAGTTCGCGGTCGCCGGGGGTGCGGATCTGGGTGCCGAGGCCGGGCTCGTTGGCGAAGCGGGTGGCGTGCCGGGTGACGTCGTGGTTGGACAGCACCCAGGTGGTGGGGGCGTCGACCGGGCGCATCGAGTCGAGCGAGAGGTCGATCACCTCGCGCAGCGCGGCGGCGTCCCAATCGGTGCCCAGGTACTGGAAGTTGAAGGCCTGGTGCAGCTCGTCGGGGCGGACGTAGTTGGCGGTGCGCTGGACGGTCGGGGTCCAGGCCTCGGCGACGCCGATCCGCTGGCCCGGGTACTCGTCGAGGATCTTGCGCCAGCTGCGGTAGATCTCGTGCACGCCGTCCTGGTCGAAGAACGGCATGACGTCGTTGCCGAGCAGCTTGAGCTGGTCGGAGCCGCCGAGGTCGGGCAGCCCGGGGGCCTTGACCAGGCCGTGGGCGACGTCGATGCGGAAGCCGTCCACGCCCATGTCGAGCCAGAACCGCAGGATCGAGCGGAACTCGTCGGCGACGGCCCGGTTCTCCCAGTTGAAGTCGGGCTGCTCGGGGGCGAACAGGTGCAGGTACCAGTCGCCGGGGGTGCCGTCCGGGTTCTCGGTGCGGGTCCAGGCCGGGCCACCGAAGATGGACTCCCAGTCGTTGGGGGGCAGTTCGCCCTTCTCGCCCTTGCCGGGGCGGAAGTGGTAGCGCTCGCGCAGCGGGGAGCCGGGGCCCTCGCGCAGGGCGCGCTGGAACCACTCGTGCTGGTCCGAGGAGTGGTTGGGGACCAGGTCGACGATGATCCGCATGCCCAGCTGGTGGGCGTCCCGGATGAGGGCGTCGGCGTCCAGCAGGGTGCCGAACATCGGGTCCACGGCGCGGTAGTCGGCGACGTCGTAGCCGGCGTCCGCCTGCGGCGAGGCGTAGAACGGCGAGAGCCAGACCGCGTCCACGCCGAGGTCGCGCAGGTAGGGCAGGCGGCTGCGGATGCCGGGGAGGTCGCCCATGCCGTCGCCGTTGGAGTCGGCGAAGCTGCGCGGGTACACCTGGTAGATGACCGCGTCCCGCCACCAGCCTCTGTGCGCGCCGCCGGCCACAGGAGCCGGGGCGGCCGCCTCGTGAGCGGTGTCGGCGGCAGGCCGGGAGGTGTCGGCCAGGTTCTGGGTCATGGACGGTATCCCTTGGGGATCGGAGGAGCGGGGAGCCTTGCGCGCGAGGTGTGCCGCGTCAGGCGTCACGACTTGGAGGCACCGGCGGTCAGGCCGGTGACCAGGTGGCGCTGCACCAGGTAGAAGAAGGCCGCGGACGGGATGGCGATCAGTACGGCGGTCGCGGCCATCAGGTTCCACTGGGCGTCGTGCTCGCTGACGAAGGTCTGCAGGCCGACGGCCAGCGTGTACTTGTCGGAGCTGAGCATGAACGTCGAGGCGAACGGGACCTCGGCCCAGTAGGTGAGGAAGGAGTAGAAGGCGGCGACCGCCAGGCCCGGGCGGGCGAGCGGCAGCACCAGCCGCCAGAAGGTGCCGAACGGGGTGAGCCCGTCGACCCGGCCGGCCTCGTCGATCTCGACCGGGATGGTGTCGAAGTAGCCCTTCAGCAGCCAGGCGCAGTACGGCACGGTGGTGGTCGAGTAGACCAGGATCAGACCGGTGTAGCTGTCCAGCAGGCCGAGTTCGGAGAGCATCGTGTACATCGGCACGATCAGCACCGCGATCGGGAACATCTGGGTGACCAGCAGCGACCACATCAGCGGCTTGTGCCCGGGGAACTTCATCCGGGAGACGGCGTAGCCGGTGGTGGCGGCGAGCATGACGCCGAAGACGGTGGTGATGCCGGAGACCAGCAGGGCGTTGCCGAACCAGGTGAAGAAGTCGGTGTCGGACAGCACGTGCTGGTAGTTCGACAGCGTGAGCTTGTCGAGGATCTGGCCGGGGTGGAGGTAGTCGGTCTTGTCCGGGCCGAGCGAGACGAAGAAGATCCACCCGACCGGGAACAGCGCGATCAGGCTGGCCACGATCAGGGTGCCGTGGGACAGCGCCCGGGCCAGCGGGCTGCTCTCGCCGCGGCGGCGGACCTTGGCCGGCCGGGCGGCCGGGGCCGCGGTCGCCGCGGGGGCCGGGCGTTCGGTGGTGGTGCTCATCGGGGTTACCTGCCTTCGTGGGTCAACTGGGTCCGGGGCCTCAGCCGTTGGCCTGCTCGTTGCGGGCGAGCCAGCGCCGGTAGAAGGCGGTGAAGACGATCAGGATGGACAGCAGGATCACGCCGTACGCGGCGGACTGCGCGTAGTCCCGGGGGATCTGGCCGAAGCCGAGGCGGTAGGCCCAGGTGACCAGCAGCTGGGCGTCGGGCGCGCCGTTGCCGAACAGCAGGAAGATGACGTTGAACTGGTTGAAGGTCCAGATCACGCCGAGCAGCACGACGGTGGAGGAGACGGTGCGCAGTCCGGGCATGGTGACGTGCCGGAAGCGCTGCCAGGGGGTGGCGCCGTCCATCTCGGCGGCCTCGTACAGCTCGGCCGGGATGGACTGCAGGCCGCCGAGCAGCGAGATCATCATGAACGGCACGCCGGCCCAGGTGTTCACCAGGATCGCGGACGCCTTCTGCGCCCACGGGTCGGTGAGCCAGCCGGGCTCGGGCAGGTGCAGGGCGGAGAGGATGCCGTTGACGACGCCGCCGTCGGAGAGCATCAGGCGCCAGGAGAAGACGGTGACGAAGGTCGGCACGGCCCAGGGCAGGATGAGCATCATCCGGTAGAAGGCGCGCCCACGCAGCTTCTTGTTGAGCAGCAGGGCGAGGCCGAGGCCGAGGGTGTAGTGCAGGAAGACGCAGACGGCGGTCCAGGCGATGGTCCAGACGAAGTGCGACCAGAAGCGGTCGTACGAGCCGGGGCCCCACAGGATGTCGGCGTAGTTGTCGAAGCCGACGAAGCTGTAGCCGGCCGGGATCTCGTTGACGCCGATCTTGCGGGCGACGTTGAGGCTGTTGGCGTCGGTGAGGGTGAGCCAGATGCCCTGGCCGAGCGGGTAGAGCACCAGCACGCCGAGCACCAGCACGACCGGGGCGATCATCGCGTAGGCGTACCAGTGCTTGGCGTAGGAGCGCTTGAGGCGTTCCAGCAGGCCCGGACGCTGCTCGCGCTCCCGGCTGCCCTTGCCGGTGGCGCCCTGCACGGCGACTGACATCGTTTGCACCTTCTCGGGGGGAGTCTCGGGGGAGCCGACGGCCCGGCCTGCCGGGAGGGGTGGCAGGCCGGGCACGGGGACTACTTGGCGAAGCCCGGCAGGAGCTTGGCGTAGTCGGTGGCGACGGTGTTCAGCGCGTCCTGGGTGCCGGTGCCCTGGACGGCCTTGCCCAGGTTGGTGCTGAGCGAGGCGAACAGCGAGCTGTACTCGGGCAGTTCGGGGCGCGGCTTGGCGCTGGTCAGGATGGACTGGAAGCCGGCGATGCCCGGGTCGGCCTTGACGTCGGCCGTGAAGGCGTCGGAGCGGGTGGGCAGGGTGGAGTTCTTCTGCGCGATGAACGCCTGGCTCTCGGCCGAGGTCATGAAGGCGGCGAACTTCTCGGCGGCGGCCTTGTGGGCCTTGTCGGCACCGGCGTAGACCGAGATGTTGTGGCCGCCGGTGGGGGCGCCGGCCTTGCCCGCGGAGCCGCCGGGGACGGCCGCGATGCCGAGGTTGTTCTTGTCGGCGAAGGCCGAGCCCTTGTAGATGTTGGTGATCTCCCAGGGACCCTGGATGATCGCCGCGACCTTGCCGCTGTTGAAGGCGTCCATCATGTGCGCGTAGGCGTCGGTGGTGATGTCGGCCTTGGCGGTGCCGGGCGCGGTGAACATCGTCTTGTAGGTCTCGACGGCCTTGACGGCCTCCGGCGAGGTGACGGTGATCTTCTTGCCGGCGGCGTCGACGGTGTCGGTGCCCTCGCCGAACAGGAACGGCATCGCGTAGTAGCCGTCGGCGGCCTTCAGCCAGAAGCCGTCCACGCCGGCCTTGTCCTTGACGGCGGCGGCGTCGGCCTTCAGCTCGTCCCAGGTCTTCGGCGCCGCGGTGATGCCGGCCTTGGTGAACAGCTCCTTGTTGTAGAGCAGGCCCAGGGTGTCGGTCACCAGCGGGACGCCGTACAGCTTGCCCTCGTACTTGGCCTGCTGGATCAGGCTCGGCTGGAAGGCGGAGGTGTCGGCGGCGGCCGGGGTGCCGTCCAGCGGCTCCAGGTAGCCGGCCTTGGCGAAGGCGGCGGTCCAGCCGACCTCGGAGCGGAACACGTCCGGAGCGCCCTTGGCCCCCATGGCGGTCTGGAGCTTGTTCTGCGCCTGGTCGAACGGGACGTTGACGAAGTCGACCTTGATGTTCGGGTTGGCGGCCTCGAACTTCTTGACGAGCTCCTGGTAGTTCGGCGCCTCGTTGGTGGCGTTCGAAGTGTCCCAGTACGTGAGGGTGACCGGCCCGTCGGCCTTGCCGTCCGAGCTGGAGCCGCTGCTGCCACAGGCAGCCATCGAGACCGCGAGGGCCACAACGAGGGCAGAGGCCGCGATGCCACGCCGCATGAGAACTCCTTGGGAGGGTGGGGGTGCCCGAGATGTTCGGAGACAGGCGCATAATGGCTGCCTCGTGCCGACCGCATCCTTGCTGCCGTCGGGCTGGAAGGAAGTTAACAGCGGTGAAAGATCAACGGAAAGTCCTTGCAGCAAGTTTCTGCAAGAAACGGGGATCGTTACAACCGCGTGTCCTGGGCGTTGCCGCACGGTAGTTGATTCGCGCGGCCATTGCCCCGGATTGACCGATTCGCCCCTCCCGGAGTGGCCGACAGGACCACCGTCCGTGGCTGAAAGCCGTCTCCAGGAGACTGGACGCATGCGCATCAGAGCCGTCACCGGGGACGAACTTCCCCTGCTCGCCGAGCTGGAACGGGCCGCCGGAGCCCCCTTCGCCGCGATCGGCATGCCGGAGATCGCCGAGGACGAGCCCCCGGCGCCGGAGGAGCTGGCGCACTACCTCGACCACGGCGTCGCCCTCGCCGCCGAGGCCCCCGACGGCGCGATCGCCGCCTACCTGCTGGCCGAGCCGGTCGACGGCGCGCTGCACATCGAGCAGGTCTCGGTCCACCCCGACCACGCCCGCCGCGGCATCGGCCGGGCGCTGATCGAGCACCTCGCGAGGACCGCCGACGCCCCCGCGCTCACCCTCACCACCTTCGCCGAGGTGCCCTGGAACGCCCCCTACTACGCGCGCTGCGGCTTCCGCCCGCTGACCGACGCCGAGGTCACCCCGGGCCTGCGCGAGATCCGCCTCAGGGAGGCCGAGCACGGCCTGGACCGCTGGCCCCGGCTCTGCATGCGCCGGGACCTGCGCCGGTGACCCGCTGAGCGCGACCCGCTAGTTCGTCCCCAGCCGCAGCACGGTGGTCGAGCGGAACTCCTCCCCCGGCCGCAGCACCGTGCTGGGGAACGCCGGGTGGTGCGGGGAGTCCGGGAAGTGCTGGGTCTCCAGCGCGATCCCGGCGAACGGACCGTACGGGACGCCGCTCGCGCCGGTGACCGCGCCCTGGAACTTGTTCGCCGTGTAGACCTGGATGCCCGGCTCGGTGGTCAGCACCTCCAGGGTGCGTCCGCTCGCCGGGTCCTCCAGCAGCGCCGCCCGCGCCGGGCTGCCGTCCGCCGGCCGGGCGCGCAGCACCCAGTTGTGGTCGAAGCCGCCCGGACCGACCAGCTGCGGGTGCGGGTCGTGCACCGACTTGCCGATCGGCGTGGCCACCGTGAAGTCGAACGGCGTGCCGGCCACCGGCTCGGTCCGCCCGTACGGGATCTGCCGCTCGTCGGCCGGGGTGTACTCGTCGGCGTCCAGGGTGAGCAGGTGCCCGAGGACGTCGCCGCTGCCTTCACCCGCGAGGTTGATGTACGCGTGGTTGGTCAGGTTGACGACGGTCGGCTTGTTGGTGACCGCGCGGTAGGCGATCACCAGCTCGCCCGAGGCGTCCAGCGTGTAGTCGACGGAGACGTCCAGCCCTCCCGGGAAGCCCTGGTCCCCGTCCGGGCTGTGCAGTCGCAGCCGCACCCCGCCCTCGACCGGCTCGGCCGCCCACATCCGGTGCGCGAAGCCGTCCGGCCCGCCGTGGATCGTCATGCCGCCACCGGTCGGGGCGAGCCGGTGCTCCTCGCCGTCGATGGTGACCGACGAGTGGTCGATCCGGTTGGCGTACCGGCCCACCACCGTTCCGTAGTGCCGGGCCGGGCCCAGGATCTGGGCCAATTCGTCGCTGGCGAGCAGCAGTTGGGCCGAGCGGCCGGAGCGGTCCGGCGCGCTCAGGGTGTGCAGGGTGGCGCCGAGGGTGAGCACGCTCGCCTCGTACGGGCCGGCCGTGAGCGTCCAGCGCCCGATCGCGGCACCCGCGCCCGAGGGGTCGAGGGGTTCGTGCCGAACGCTGGTGGCCTCGCTCGCCATGGCCTGCTCCTCACTGTCGGCCGCGGCGCACCGCGACCGCCCGCTTCCTGGTCCACCGGGGAGGTCGCCGCGGCGGCCCCGTAGTCCGTCAGCCTAGCGACGGCGGCGACGGCGGGGGCGCTTCCGCGCCAGCGCGCGCCGCCCGTCCGTCCGTCACGGCTGCTCGTACCCTTCGGCCGCCCGTTGGTCACGGCTGCCTGGCCGCTTCGGTCGCCCGTACGCAGCAGCCGCCCTGACCGACCGTCGCCCTGACCGACCGTCGCCGCCATGTCCGGAGGCCGACCGCTACTCCTCGTCGTCCGGCAGGGTCGCGTCCCGCTGCTGCGGCGGCAGTCCGAGCGCCGAGGCCAGCCCGTCCGGCCCGCTGCCCGCCTTGCGGTAGACCGCCGCCAGCCGCCGGTTGACCAGGCCGATGTGCAGACCGAGCTCCTCGGCGATCCGCTGCGGCGGCAGGCCCTGCACCGCCCGCCGGGCGACCTCCATCTCCGGGCCGCTGAGCGTGTCCAGCGTCTCCCGGAAGTCGCGCAGCCCGAGCCGGTTGGGCCGCAGGCCGTAGTTGGCCAGCTCCCGCCGGGCCCGGTCGACCAGCCCCTCCGCCGAGCAGTCCTGGGCCAGCTCGATGCCCTGGTACAGGTACTCCTGGGCGTCCTCCAGGCGTCCGACCCGGCGCAGCGCGGCGCCGAGGTCGACCAGCGCGACGGCGTGCTCGTAGCCGGCCGGGGACTGCCCGAGGTGCGTCACGGCCTGCTCCAGCAGCTCGACCGCCTGCTGCCCGTCCTCGACCTGCGCCCGCAGCCGCAGCGCGGTGCCGATCGCCGAGGCGGTGCCGGAGTCGTGCGCGTACCGGACGGCCCTCCGGGCGTACTCGCGGGCGCGCTCGGGCTCGTCGTCCGCGATCGCGATGGCGAGGTGGCCCGCCCAGGGCGCCCAGACCGTGTTGCGCCAGCCGCGGACCTCCAGCTGGGCGCCGGCCTCGGTGAGCGCGGCGGCGGCGCCCGCGTGCCGGCCCTTGGCGATCAGGAGCTTGCCGTACAGCGAGGCCGCGTCCGGCAGCACCATCGCGGTCGCGTGGTACGGCGGGTGGAAGCCGAAGTCGTTGGCGAGCTCCCAGGCCTCCTCGATCCGGCCGCGGGCGATCAGGGTGTCCACCAGCACGCCGACCGCGTCCCAGGCCAGCGGCAGCTTCGGCGCGATCCGCTCGGAGATCCGGTACGCCCGGCGCAGGAAGTCCTCGGCCTCGGCGAGCAGGCCGCGGCGGAACCGGGCCAGCCCCATCAGGAAGTACGCGAAGCCCCGGTGGGCGCCGCTCCAACCGGCCACCTCGAACTGGATGATGGCGTCCGCGGCCAGCCGCTCGGCCTGGGCGACGCGGTCGTTGTAGATGTAGGTCAGGGCGAGCATGGAGGGCAGTTCGAAGCCCCAGGTGGTGTCGGTCCAGCCGAGGCCCTTGGGCAGCCGCTCGCCGTCCAGGACGTTGTCGGCGAGAGCGAGCGCGTCGGCGGAGGAGGCGCCGCGCAGGGTGAGGTCCCAGGCCCGCATGGCGAGCACGGCCCGGTCGGCGGCCTCCCGGCCGGTCAGGCCGTCACACATCTCGCCGAGCCGGGCGGAGCGGCCCGGTCCGTCCTCCTCGGACTTGCGGAAGGCGTGCCACATGAACGAGGCGGCCTGGAGGCGCTGCCGCCCGGCCGGGTCGTCGGTCTGCTGCGCCTCCTCCTGGCAGACCAGCGCGGCCTGGCGCAGCTCGCCGCTGTGCGCGAGCACCTCGGAGAGCCGGAAGGTGGCGTCCACCCGCAGTTCGGGGCGCAGCGGCACCTCGTCGGGGTCGAGGGCGAGCTTGAGCTGGTTGACGGTGGCCACGGGGTCGGTGAGCAGGGCGGAGCAGCCGAGTTCGTACAGCACCTCGGCCTTGATCTCATCGGCGGGCGGCTCGTTGAGCGCACGGTTGAGGCAGCGCTGGGCGGCCTCGGGGGCGCCGATCAGCTGGTGCTCGACGGCGGCGCGGCGCAGCTTCTTGACGATCCGGTCGTCGCCCTCGCCGGAGTGGGTCTCGACCAGGTGGCGGGAGGCGGCGAGCAGGCCGAGTCCGGCGTTCTCGATCTCGACGGCGGCGATGCCGTGCATGCCGAGTCGGGTGGCGTCCGGCATGGTGTTGTAGATCGAGCTGGCGATCAGCGGGTGGACGAACTCGAGGTTCCCGTTGGGGGCTTGGGTGAGCACGCGTTGCTTGCGCAGCTGCTTGATGGAGTCGCGGGCGCCCTCGGTGCTCTGGGTGGAGATCCGGGTGGCGAGGTCGACCCGGATGTCGGTGCCGAGCATGGCGCAGGCCCAGGCGAAGCGCAGGGTGCTGGCTCCGAGCTGGTCCAGCCAGCTCTTGAGGGTCATCCCGGTGGCATCGACGGCGAGTTCGCGCAGTTGCCGGGAGTTCTCCTCGACCGGTTCGAGCTCCTGGTCGCGGACCTGGTCGAGCAGGCGACCGGCCTCGAAGGGGTTGCCGTTGACGACGTTCCAGAACTCGTAGCAGAAGGCGTCCTCGGCCTTGTCGCCGAGTTCGGCGCGGATCATGTCGGTGACGGAGCTGAGGTTGAGCCGGTTGAGCTCGTGCTTACGGCCCTTGAGCCGACGACGTCCCGGCGGAACTCCTGGGTCTCGGCAGGCCAGTCGTTCTCGTCCTCGCGGAAGGCGAAGACCAGCAGGACGGGCAGTTCGCCGGAACGGACGGCGAACTTGGCGAGCCAGGACAGGGATTCGGCGTCGGCCCAGTGCAGGTCGTCGACGATCATCACCATCGGCGCGCGACGCGGTGCGAGCTGGGTGAGGACGTAGTCGAGGCCGTCGCGCACGCCCTGCGGGTCGAGGCGGCGGGCGCCGGCCTTGGGCTGCTTGAGGCCCATGGCCGGCCCGACGACCTCCTCCCAGGTGCCCATGACCTGGCGGAAGACATCAGGCTGCAGGTCGCTGAGCACGGGCTGGAGCAGCTGGCGCAGCACGTGGTAGGGCTCCTTGAACTGCCGTTCGCCACCCCGGGCGAACAGCACGGTGGCGCCCTCGCGCAGCTTGGCGATCCGCCGGACCTCGTGCAGCAGGCTGGTCTTGCCGATGCCGGGGCGTCCGGAGAAGGCGAGCAGGTCGCCGATCTCGGTGCCGCCGGCGGCGAATTCGCGGCAGAGCCGGTCGACGGCGGCTTCCACCGAGCGCAGTTCGGCGTCGCGGTCGCGCAGTCGGACGCGGGGCGCGGTGCCGTCGCCGTCCCGGCTGGAACCGGTCCCCGTCCGAAGTTCGTTCTCCTGCTCGGTCACCGTCGCGCCTCCGCCTTGCCCGATCGCTCTCAGCTCCACCACTGCGTGGAGCCGAGAGTAGCGCTGCGTGGGCCTCACTGTGCGGCATTCGTGCAGGCTGGGGCGGACGGTGAGGGTTCGGGCGACTTGCCAAGGGCAATTGCCCTATATCCCTAACGTCCGATCATTACATCAGATACCCTACGGCCCCTGAGGCGCAGATGATCTTGCGAAACCACCCTCACCTTCTCGGCCTCGCCGTGTCAACTCCCCCCCACACTCAGTGCTCGAACCACAAGCGCCCCCACCCTCCGCTGCACCGGGAGTCCGATGTCTGACGACACCTCACTTCAGATTCCGTTCCCGCACCGCCGCAGTCCGTACGGCCCGTACGCCACGGCGCTGCACCGCGACTGGCTGATCCGTCACCCGATGCTCCCCGACGCCGACCACCCCGGCTACGCGCACTGGGAGGTGGTGGACCTCGCCGCGCTGGGCTACCCGGACGCGGGGCCGGACGAACTCGCCCTGGCGGCCGACCTGATGGGCTTCTACTTCCTCTTCGACGACCAGTTCGACGGCCCGCTCGGCCGCCGCCCTTCGGAAGTGGCGCCGATCTGCGAACGGTTGATCGCCGTCCTGCACGGTGCCCGCCCCGACCAGGGCTCCGCGGTCGAGACCGCGTTCGCCGACCTCTGGAACCGCAGCGCGCGCGGCATGCCCGCGCGCTGGCAGGCCCGTGCCGCGTACAACTGGGAGTACTACCTGGCCAGCCACCCGGCCGAGGCGGCCGGCCGGATCTCCGCCCGGCCTCCGGACCGGGACGGCTACCTGGAGCTCAGACGGGGCACCGCGGCGATGGAGACCATCTTCGACATGGTCGAACGGCTCGGCCAGTTCGAGGTCCCCGCCGCCGTCCTGCACCACCCGGTGCTGCGTCAACTCCGGCAGCTGGCAGCCGACATACCGTCACTCAGCAACGACGTGCGCTCGTACCCGCTGGAGGCGCCGCGCGGCGACGTCAACAACCTGGTGATGATCGTCCAGCGCGAGCGCCGCTGCTCGGCCGAGGAGGCCTGCTCGGCGGTCATCGCCGAGGCCCAGCTGATGGTCGAGCGCTGCGCCGAGCTGCACGAGCGACTCCCCGACGTCTACCGCGAGTTGGGCCTGTCCCGGATAGAACGCACGATCGCCCAGCGGTACGCGGACGGGCTGCTCACCTGGCTGGCGGGCTACCTCAGCTGGGAGGCCCGCACCGGCCGGTACCACGCGGTCTGACGCCCCGCCCGGCCATCCGGCCGCGACGGCACCGACCGGGGCAGCCGGCCGGGGCAGCCGCCCGCGCCCGCGCGAACGACCGTGCGACCGACCCTACGACCGACCGCGAGACCGACCCGCGCCTGTGCGACCGGCCGGAACGCGCACCGTCCGTACGGAACGGGCGTACGGACCGTAGCCGCGGCGCGCGCCCGGCGGCTATCGTGCTCGCGGCGGGCGCCCCGAGGGGGGCGTCCGGCCCGTGTGCGTGTCCTGAACCCTCCCGCCGGACCGACCCCGCCCGGGCGGTCCGGCGCGCCGCCTCCGGCCGGACGGCCCGGGTGGCGCCCGACGTCGCGAGGAGACACCAGAGCATGACGGTCTACCAGCCCCCCGGCACGCCCGGCAGCATCGTCGCCTACCGCTCCCGGTACGAGCACTGGATCGGCGGCGGATGGACGCCCCCGGTGCGCGGCGAGTACTTCGGCAACCCGACCCCCGTCACCGGTGAGGTGTTCACCGAGGTCGCCCGGGGCACCGCCGAGGACATCGAGGCCGCCCTGGACGCGGCCCACGCCGCCGCCCCCGCCTGGGGCCGCACCCCGGCCGCCGAGCGGGCCCAGGTGCTGCTGCGGCTCGCCGACCGGATCGAGGCCAACCTGGAGCAGCTGGCCGTCGCGGAGAGCTGGGAGAACGGCAAGCCGGTGCGCGAGACGCTGGCCGCCGACCTCCCGCTCGCCGTCGACCACCTGCGCTACTTCGCCGGCGCGCTGCGCGCCCAGCAGGGCAGCCTCTCCCAGCTGGACGAGGACACCGTGGCGTACCACTTCCACGAGCCGCTGGGCGTGGTCGGCCAGATCATCCCGTGGAACTTCCCGATCCTGATGGCGATCTGGAAGCTCGCCCCGGCGCTCGCGGCCGGCAACGCGGTGGTCCTCAAGCCCGCCGAGCAGACCCCGGCCTCCGTGCTGCTGCTCGCCGAGCTGACCGCCGACCTGCTGCCGCCCGGCGTGCTGAACATCGTCACCGGCTTCGGCGAGGAGGCCGGCGCCCCGCTCTCCGCCAGCACCCGGATCCGCAAGCTCGCCTTCACCGGCGAGACCTCCACTGGCCGACTGATCTCCCGCGCCGCGGCCGACAACCTGATCCCGGTCACCCTGGAGCTCGGCGGCAAGAGCCCCAACGTGTTCTTCGCGGACGTCGCCGCCACCTCGGACGCGTTCTACGACAAGGCCGTCGAGGGCTTCGCGATGTTCGCCCTCAACCAGGGCGAGGTCTGCACCTGCCCCAGCCGCGCGCTGATCGAGGCCCCGATCTACGAGCGGCTGCTCGCCGACGGCCTGCAGCGGGTGCGGGCGATGCGCCAGGGCGACCCGCTGGACACCGACACCCAGGTCGGCGCGCAGGCCAGCGTGGAGCAGCTGAAGAAGATCCTCTCCTACTTCGAGATCGGCCAGGCCGAGGGCGCCAAGGTGCTGACCGGCGGCGAGCGCGCCGACCTCGGCGGCGCCCTGGCCGGCGGGTACTACGTGACGCCGACGGTGTTCGAGGGCGACAACTCGATGCGGGTCTTCCAGGAGGAGATCTTCGGCCCGGTCGTCTCGGTGACCCGCTTCGACGGCTTCGACCAGGCCGTCGCCCTCGCCAACGACACCCAGTACGGGCTCGGCGCCGGCGTGTGGACCCGCAGCCTCAACACCGCCCACCGGGCCGGACGCGCCATCCAGGCGGGCCGCGTGTGGACGAACTGCTACCACGCGTACCCCGCCCACGCGGCCTTCGGCGGCTACAAGAACTCCGGCATCGGGCGGGAGACCCACAAGTCGCTGCTGGAGCACTACCAGCAGACCAAGAACCTGCTGGTCAGCTACTCCCCCGACGCGGTCGGCTTCTTCTAGGCCGACAGGCTGGACAGGAGTGGAGCGGGAGGCCGGACCGGGCCTCCCGCTCCACCGCCACTCCCCGTGGCGGGCTTATCGGGCGAATCGCCTGTTTCGGGATCTAAGCACATGAATCCCGACATTTTCCCGACGCGCCGCCGACATGCCCGGACGGCCCGCGCGGACGCCGTAAACAGGACTCCCCAACCCTCGCCCCCTCCGGGAGTCCCGCATGACCATCGCCGTCTCCAAGCTCTCCGACCCGGCCGTCCGCGACTTCGTCACCGCGATCAACACGGGCGACCGCGACGCCTTCGACGCCATCCTCGCCCCCGGCGCGACCATGTCCGACGACGGCTCCGACCGCGACCTGGCGGACTGGACGGAACGGGAGATCTTCGGCGCCGGCGGGCGGATGGCCGTCCAGACCGAGTCGGACGGCGGCCGCGCGCTGGTCGCCACCTTCACCAACGACACCTGGGGCGAGATGCGCACCGCCTGGCGCTTCACCGTCGACGGCGGGAGGATCAGCCGCTTCGAGACCGGCCAGGCCTGACCGACCGGGCCAGGAACGAGACCGGCCGGGCCGGGGAGACCGGCCGGGCCCGGACCGGAAGCCGGAGCTCAGGACAGCCCCAGGCACCCCCGCACCGCGCGGATCAGGTTCCGCGAGCGGACGTCCCCGGTGACACCGGGCTGCATGCCGTTGGTGACGTAGCCGAAGCCCAGCCCCAGCTCCGGGTCGGCGAAGCCCAGCGAGCCGCCCCGCCCCGGGTGCCCGAAGCTCGCCGGAGAGGCCATCGGCGCGGTCGGGCCGTGCCGCCAGAAGCCCAGGCCGAACGTGGAGTTGACGATCAGCACCCGGTCCGGCCCGCTCACCGCCGGACCGACCGCGCGGCTCAGCACCTCCGGGCCGAGCAGCGGCGGCAGCAGCGCTCCCGAGCCGTCCGGGCGGTCGGCCGCGCCGATCAGCGCCGCGTAGAACCGGGCCAGCGAACGGGCGGTGCCGATGCCGCCGGCGCCGGGGATCTCGGCGGCCTGCACCGCCGGGTCGTTGAGGTCGACCCCGGGACGCACCGAGGCGAAGGCCCGCGCGGTCAGCGAGGTCGGGTCCTGGTAGGCGTCCCGGACGTTCTGCTTGGGCCGCAGCCGCAGCCCGCTCGGTCCGGTCCGGGCCGCCTCCGGGGCGGGCAGGTCGACCAGCTTGCCGACCCGCGGCGCGGCCCCGGCCGGCAGCCCGATCCACAGGTCCAGCCCGAGCGGGCGGGCTATCTCCTCGGCGAAGTACTGTCCGATGGTCCGATCGCTCACCCGCCGCACCACCTCGCCGACCAGCCAGCCGAAGGTGTACGGGTGGTAGCCGTGCGCCGTGCCGGGCTCCCAGGCGGGCTCCTGCGCGGCGACCGCGGCCGCCGCGCGCTCCCAGGTGAGCACGTCCTCCAGCCGCAGCGGCACATCCAGCGCGGGCACCCCGGCCTGGTGCGAGAGCAGCCAGCGCACCGGCACCCCGCCCTTGCCGCCCGCCGCGAACTCCGGCCAGTACGAGGCCACCGGTGCGTCCAGGTCCAGCAGGCCGCGCTCGGCGGCCAGCAGCGCGGTGGTCGCGGTCAGGCCCTTGGTGACCGAGCGCAGCACCTGCGCGGTGTCCGCCGTCCACGGCACCGCGGGCGCGGGCCGCCCACCGACCTCGGGCCGGGCGTCGCCGCCCCACAGGTCGACCACCTTGCGGCCGTGCACGTACAGCGCGAAGGCCGCGCCGAGTTCGCCGAACTCGGCGAAGTTGCGCGCGAAGGCCTCCCGTACGGGCTCGAACCCCTCGGCCGTCTCGCCCCAGATCTCCACCACCGCGTGCCGCCTTCAGCCCGTCCCGACCTGCCTGACCTGCCCGCTTTCGACGATTCGTGGAAGTCCGTTCGAACCGGGCCCCGAAACCCTAACCTGTCGGTCATGACCAACCCTTCCGAGGAACTTCTGGACGTCGTCGACGAGCACGACCGGGTGATCGGGACCGCCCTGCGGGCCGAGGTCTACCGGCGCGGTCTGATCCACCGCTGCGTCTTCGTCCTGGTCCGCGACCCGGCCGGACGGATCTTCGTCCACCGCCGCACCGACACCAAGCTGTTCGCCCCCGGCGCGTACGACATGTTCGTCGGCGGCGTCGTCGGCTCCGGCGAGAGCTACGCCGAGGCGGCCGTCCGCGAGGCCGAGGAGGAGCTCGGCGTCCACGGGATCGCCCCGCGCCCGCTGTTCAAGTTCCTCTTCCGGGAGCCCGACGGCGGCAAGCTCAGCTGGTGGTGCGACATGTACGAGGCGGAGTGGGACGGCCCGGTCTCCCCGCAGGAGTCCGAAGTCGCCTGGCACGCCTGGCTCACCCCCGACGAGCTCGCCGAACGCCTCACCCGCGACACCTTCGTCGCCGACGGCCTCGAGGCCTACCGCCGCTACCTGGACCTCAAGGCCGTGTGGGGCGCGTCCTCGACCCCCGCCGCACTCACGCGCCGCACGGGTTCACGCGCTCTCGGGCCGCATGGGCTGCCGGACGGCCGCCGGATAGGCTGGCGGGCATGGCCTCCCGTACGCCGTCCCCGACGGCCGACCGCGCAGCACGGACCTCCGCACCCGACCGGGCGGCGGCGGGTGAGCGGCCCCGTCGGCGGCTGAGCGTGGACGAGCGGCGGGAGCAGCTGATCGCCGTGGCGCTGGAGCTGTTCAGCCGGCGGCCGCCGGAGGAGGTGTCGATCGACGACATCGCCGCCGCCGCGGGCGCCTCCAGGCCGCTGGTCTACCACTACTTCCCCGGCAAGCAGGCGCTGTACGAGGAGTCGCTGCGGCGGGCCGGCCAGGAGCTGTCGGCCCGCTTCGAGGAGCCCATGGAGGGGCCGCTGTCGGAGCGGCTGTACCGGGTGATGGGCCGCTACCTGGACTTCGTGCAGAGCCATGGTCCGGGCTTCGCGGCCCTGCTGCGCGGCGGTTCGGTGGCGGCCAGCGCGGGCACCTCGGCGGTGATCGACGAGGTCCGCCGGGCCGCGCAGGAGCAGATCCTGGCCCACCTGGCGCTGCCCTCGCCCAGTCCCGGGCTGCGGCTGACCGTCCGCGCCTGGATCGCCAACGCCGAGATCACCTCGCTGGAGTGGCTCGGCGAGCGCTCGGTGCCGCTGGAGGAGCTGCAGCTGCACCTGGTGCAGGAGTTCGTCGCGGCGCTCACCCTCACAGCCGCCCGGGAGCCGGCGCTCGCCGCCGAACTGTCCTCCTTCTTCGCCGACGAACGCCCGGAGGGCCCGACCGGGCGCCTGGTGCAGGACCTCGCCGGGCTGCTGGCCGTCCCGGGGATCCTCGACGCGATCACCGCGCTCGCCACCGGGACCCCGGGCGAACCGGCCGCCGGGGCCGCCGCCGAGTGACCGCCGGGCAGGCGCTGAGGACCGCCTCGGGGCCGGCTCCGGCCGCATCGGGCTCGCCGGAGGGCTGGTCACCACGCTGGCCCGGGTGATCATCGGGTCATCCTGCGGTTCGGTCAGGACGGTGGGCTCTGATAGGAATGGGCAGGGATTTGACGGCTCGCCGACGCGGCGGGCCCGGTCCCACCCGAACCACCGACGGCAGACGGAGCAGAGCGGGGGGCTCACCAGTTGACCCAGGACGTCCAATTCAGCGCGCAGGCCAACCCCTTCGCGGCAGCCGAGCAGGTCTGCGCGACCCTCGGCACGCTCACCGACGCCCTCTTCGACGAGCACACCTCGCGCCACCCGGCGGCCTCGCTGAGTGCCCTTCGGGCCGCCGGACACCCCGCCGCCGAGGCACTGTTCGGCCTGCCGCTGGCCCCCAACGGCCCGGTGTACACCGCCTTCGACCGGCTCGGCACGGTGGTCACCGCCGGCACCGCCCGTCCCGGCACCGGCGCGCGGATCGCCGACCGGGTGATCGGCGCGCTGCAGTCCCGCTACGGCGGCGGGGCGGTGCGCGGCGCCATCGCCGACCGGGGCACCACCTCGGCCGCACTGTTCCAGCTGCCGGTCACCGGCGAGTTCGCCGACGCCAAGCTGCGCCCGCCGTTCGCCCCGGCGCTGGCCGCGCTGGCAGCCGGACAGCAGACCCGGCAGCCGTTCGAACTGCCCACCGGCGCGGGCGCCGAGGTCCGGCTGGTCGTGCCGCCCGGCTTCCACCCGCTGACCTCCCCCGGCGGTGCCCCCGGGGTCTCCGCCCGTACGGTGCCGCCGCTGCCCGCCGACGCGGACCCGGCCGACGGCATCTCCGCGGCCACCGTGGCGGCCGCCGCGGAGCTGACCGGCCACCTGGCCGAGGTCGCCGAGGAACTGTTCGGCGCCACCGGCCTCGAGCCGCGCCGCGACTTCGCGGTCGTCTCCGCCACCCTGGCCGACCTGATCCACGACGCGGGCGTCGTCTACGCGGGCGTCTGCGCCCTGGAGCTCGACGACCGCGCCTCGGACGCCGCCCTCGTCATCTCGCTCGCTCGGCACCCGCTGCCGATCACCGCGCTCGCCACCGAACTCGCCACCGTCCGGCGGCACGCCGAAGTGTGGACGGTCCTGCTGCCGGCCGGCCCGGCCGCCGTCCTGGTCGAGGGACGGACCGTCCCGGTGCCCGGACCGCTGGCCGCCGACGGCCAGCGGCGCTGGGTGGTCACCTCCGCCGTCCAGGCCTTCGTGCCGCTGCCGGACGGCGGGACGGTGCTGTGCGCCCAGCTGTCCACGCCGCGGCCGGAGGACTGGGAGCTGTACACCGAGGTGTTCGCGGAGCTGCTGAAGAGCATCCAGTTCGGCTGGGACGGCGAGTCGGCTGCGGCCGCCGCCGCGTCGGCTTCCCCGCAGGCCCCTGCTCCGGCTCCGGTCGCGGAGACCGGGGCGGAGGCTCGGGCAGAGGCCCGGGCAGAGGCCCGGGCAGAGGAGAGCGTCCCGGTGAGGGTGGCGGAGGAGGAGCCGAAGGAGGTTCCCGTCCACCTGCGCGGCACGCCGGTGCGCGTGCCGCCCGCGGACTTCAACCCCTTCGCCCCGGTCGCCGAGTCGACCGCCGCCGAGGTCGAGCCGGCCGCGGACGACCGGCCGAAGGGCACCCCGGTCATGGTCCCGCCGCCGGACTTCGACCCCTTCGCCATGCCCGACCTCGCCTCCGCACCGGCGGTGGCCCCCGTCACCCGGCCCACCGGGGCGCCCGCGGCCGCCGACCCCTTCGGCACCACGGTCGCGTCCGAGCAGAAGAGCGACCCGTTCGGCACCACCCTCGCCGCTCAGGGCCCGGCCGTCCCACCGCCGCCCTCGACCCCGCCCGTCGTCCCGGCGTCCGTCGTCCCGGCGCCGGTCGAGACGGAGGCTGCGGACGGGGAGGAGAGCCGGCCCAAGGGCACCCCGGTCATGGTCCCCCCGCCGGACTTCGATCCCTTCGCCATGCCCGACCTCCCCTCCGCACCGGCGGAGGCACCCGAGGCGACGGCGACGGCGGACTCGCCGCCGGAGCACCGCCCGTTCGGCTGAGCAGCGCAGGGAAGCCGTGCGAACGAACGAGGTGACAGGCGACAGGTGACAGATTTCAGATTTCGTTCGCTGAAATCTGAAATCTGTCGGCTGTCACCTGTTCGCTGTCAGCTGTCACCCATCACCTATCACCCGTCCCGCCCGCCACTGGACCACCGTCTCGATCCCGTCCAGCATCCGCGCCATCCCGAACTCGAACAGCGTCTCCAGGCTCAGGTCGATCTCCGGTCCCCGGTTCATCGCGTCGAACATCGGGAACCGCTCCGGATCCGCCATCAGCCGGTCGTGGTCCTCGTCCGCCAGGCGCTCCATCCACTCGTCGGCGGCTTTTGTCGCCGCGGCCATCGCCACGCCCCACTCCGGGGTGATCCGACGGGCCGACGGCACCCGCGCCCCCGGCGCCAACTCCCCCGCCACGATGCGCCGTCGAAGCTCTGCCGCGATCTGCTCCGAGAGAGTCCCGATCTCAGCCACCACCCACATCCGCCCGCCGAACCCTCAACTGCCCCGGGGGACAACCCCGAGAAGAAACCCACCCGGACGCTCAGCGCCAACCGCCCGGCACGACTGCCGAGTTCGCCCTCGCCCTCAGTCCGCGCGCCGAGCCAGGTGCACCACGTCCGGCACCCCTCTGGCCACCGGGATCTCGTGCGTCACCACGTCGGAGAAGCCCGCCGCACGCAGCGCTTCCTCGAAGGCCGACGAGGGCTGCGCGCTCCACACCGCCAGCACCCCGCCCGGCCGCAGCCGGTGCCAGAGCACCGCGAGCCCGTCCGCACCGTACAGCACGTTGTTGGAGTCGGTGACGGTCCAGTCCGGCCCGTTGTCGATGTCCAGGCACAGCGCGTCGTAGCGCTCGCCGTCCGCTGCCGCGAGGTACTCCAGCAGGTCGGTGTGGAGCACCACGACCCGCTCGTCCTCCAACGCGCCGCCCGAGACGGCGCCGAGCGGGCCGCTCCGGTGCCAGTCGATGATCGCGGTCTCCCGCTCGACGACGGCGATCCGCCCCCAGCGCGGCTCGGCCGCCGCGTACGCGAGCGAGAAGCCGACCCCGAGGCCGCCGATCAGCACCGCCGGCCGCTCGACCCGGTTGCCGGTACGGTCCAGCTCGTCCAGCGCCGCTTGGATCAGCAGCCGCTCCGAGCGCCCGTCGACGGTGTCCATCAGGAAGCAGCCGTTCGCGATGATCTCGAAGTGCCGACCGTGCTGCCTCAGCACCACCTCGCCGTACGGGCCCTCCCGCCGGTCGAGCGTGACGACGGCCTCGGGGCCGCCCCGTTCGGGCAGTGCGGTGGTCATCCGTCCTCCTCGACGAACGCGGGCGAACTCGAAGGCACTCGAACGCACTCGAACACACCCGAGCGAACTCGGCTGCGGAAACGCACCGGTGGGATCACTGGACCGTACCGGTGCCGACGAGTACCCGCCCGACAATAGCCGAGTCCGCGGCCGAACCCGTCAGGTCGTGATCAGTACCCCCGCGTAGGACACGCCCGCCACCACCACCCAGGAGCCGAGCCCGAGCAGGGCGATCCGCCCGCCGGTACGGACCATGGTCGGCAGGTGCACCGCGCTGCCGAGGCCGAACAACGCGGCCGCCAGCAGCAGCTCTTGGGCGTCCCCGGCCAGTCCGAGCGCCCGCTCGGGTAGCACCCCGGTGGTCCGCAGGAGGACCATCGCGAGGAACCCCGCCACGAACAGCGGCACGATCGGCGGACGGCTCCCGGTCTTCACGGCATTCGCAGCCGCCCCCTCCCCCGAGCCAGAGCCCGAGCCCGAGCCCCCGCCCGAGCCCGAGTCCCCGACCGAGCCCGGAACCCCCGACGCACCAGAAGCAGCGGAAGCCCCCACAGCACCCGCAGCCTTCGCCTCCCGCAGGTTCCGCCGCACCACGACGGCCACCCCCGCGACCAGCGGCGCCAGCAGCACCACGCGCATCAGCTTGACCAGCACCGCCTCGCGCAGCGCCCCCGCCCCGCCGGTCTGCGCGGTGGCGACCACCTGCCCGACGTCGTGCACGCTCGCGCCGACCCAGCGCCCGAACTCCACCTCGCCGAGCCCGAGCGGGTGCTGCAGCAGCGGCAGCACCGCGATCGCCAGCGTCCCGCACAGGGTGACCAGCGCCACCGAGGCCGCGACGTCCTCCTCCTCGCTGCCCGCCGCCTGGCTGACCGCGCCGATCGCCGAGGCCCCGCAGATCGAGTACCCGGTGGCGACCAGCAGCGGCTGGTCCCCGGGCAGACCGAGCCGCCGCCCCAGCCAGAGCGTGCCCGCGAAGGTGGCCGCGACCACCGCGAGCACCATGGCGGCGGTCGCCCAGCCGAGACCGAGCACGTCCCCCAGGCTGAGCTTGAGCCCGAGCAGCACGATCCCGATCCGCATCAGCCGTTTCCCGGCCGTGGACAGCCCCGGCCGGGCGGCCCCGCGGACCACCGGGCGCAGCCCGGGCAGGTGGGCCGCCGCCATGCCGAGCACGACGGCGGCGGTGAGCTTGGGCACGGCCGGCACCACCGCGTGGACGCCCAGCGCGGCGGCGACACCGAGGGCTGCGAGCAGCAGCCCGGGGGCGTCCCCGCGCATCGGGGGCAGCGAGTGGGTACGGGCGGCGCGCTCCCGGAGGGTCAGTGCCACGTCGCCGCTCACTGCTCCCGGTCGGCGGGCAGCCGGTAGACCCGCCGGATGCTGGTGCCGAGTCGCGAGACGTCCGCGCCGTACACGTGGATGGAGATGGCCGTGGTGCTACAGGAGTTGCGCACCAGGTGGATGTCGCCGGGCGGGGCGAAGGCGGCGACGGTGCCGGCCGGTCCGGCCACGTGCTCGGTCTCGACCAGCCGGGCGGTGCGGCCGTCGGAGACCAGCCGGTAGCGGGTCTCGCTCTCCTGGCCCCGGTGGACGCCGGCCACGCACCACGAGACGTGGTCGTGGATCGGGGTCTGCTGCCCGGGCAGCCAGACCAGGGCGACGACGGAGAAGCTGCCGTCCTCCTCGGCGTGCAGGACGTGCTGGCGGTAGCGCTGCGGGTCGCCCTCGCGCTGGGCGGGGGTGAGCAGCGCGTCGGGTCCGTCCTCGTCGGCGTGCAGGTGCGGGGCGAGGCGTTCGCCGACCAGGTAGGCGGTGAGCTCCGGGGGCAGTCCGCGGTCCACGACGGCGCGGATCTCACTGATCAGCGCGGTCATCCGCTCGGTGAGTCGGTCGCTGCCGACCATGGCTGGGGGTGTCATGCCAGCAGGTTCGACCCTACCGACCTATCACGTCCAAGGAGGGTTCGTAAGCAATACCCTTACCCGTCCTTATGGTTCAGCACCCCACCCGGCTCGCCGCCGCCTGCCGCAGGTGGTCCAGCACCAGCCCGGTGGCGGGGATCCGGCGGTGCTCGCTCAGCACGTACGCGCTCACCTGCCGCCGCAGGTGCGGTTCGACGGCCCGTCCGGTGACCTTGCGGTGGCACATGAAGGAGAGCACCAGCGCGGGCATCAGCGCGATGCCGACCCCGGCGGCGACGAGCGACTGCACCGCGAGGTTGTCGTCCGTGGAGAAGACGATGTCCGGCGCGAAGCCCTCCTCCGCGCAGACGTGCAGCAGGTTGGCCCGACATCGCGGACAGCCGGCGATCCACCGCTCGCCGTCGAGGTCGGCGAGCCGTACGGCGTGCCGGCGGCCGAGCGGGTGCCCGACCGGCAGCAGCACCGTGAGCAGGTCCTCCATCAGCGGGATCTCGTCCAGCCCGTCGGGCACCTCGGTGGCGGAGCCCGGGTAGCGGAACGCCAGCGCGATGTCGCACTCCCCGCGCAGCAGCCGCTGGACGGAGTCGGGCGGCTCGGCTTCCAGCAGCTCGACCCGTACGCCGGGGTGATCGGCCAGCAGTCGGGCCATCGTCTCGGGTATCAGGGTGGCGTTGGCGCTGGGGAAGGCGCAGACCCGCACCCGCCCGGCGCGCAGCCGGGCGAGCGCGGCGAGCTGCTGCTGCGCGGCGGACATGCTGCCGAGGATCAGTTCGGCGTGCCGGGAGAGCGCCTCGCCCGCCTCGGTGAGCCGCAGTCCGCGCCCGGCACGGGTGAACAGCGGGACGCCGACGGTGCGTTCGAGTGCCTTCATCTGCTGGGTGATGGCGGGCTGGGTGTAGCCGAGTTCGCGGGCGGCGGCCGAGTAGGATCCGGCCCGGACGACCTCGTGGAACGTCCTGATGTGCCGCGAGTCGAAGACCGGCTCCATGGCCCCTCCAGCCGGGGTCGTCGTCGTCCGGACCGATCAGACGGTCCCGTCCAGCCTCGCAATCATAAGAGGAAATTGGAGTTCTCGAGCCCGACCCCATGCGCACCTATGGTTCAGCCCCGAACCAGGCTTCTCACTGCTGCGCCGACGGCGGCAGCCCCATCGCCACCCCGGCCTTGACCACCGGTGCCCCGCCCCGCGTGCTCGGGCTGCGCCGGCTGCGCTTCTCGACGAAGCGGGCGAGCCAGGAGAGCAGCAGGCACATGCCGATGTAGATCGGCGCGATCACGATCACCACCGGGATGAACGGCAGGTCGTAGTCCAGGTTGGTGGCGATCAGCTTGCCCGCGTGCAGGAACTCCTCGTAGGTGATCAGGAAGCCCAGCGAGGTGTCCTTGAGCGCGACCACCAGCTGGCTGATGATGGCCGGCAGCATCGCCCGGTTGGCCTGCGGCACCAGCACGTACGCCATCACCTGGGTCTTGCGCATGCCCAGCGCGTACGCCGCCTCCCGCTGCCCCCGGGGCACCGCGAGCACGCCCGCCCGGAACACCTCGGCCAGCACCGAGCCGTTGTAGAGCACCAGTCCGGTCACCAGCCCCCAGAGCGGCTGCACCTTGAGCGCGACGAAGACGAAGAAGATCATCACCAGCAGCGGCATGGCCCGGAAGAACTCCACCAGCAGCGTGGCGACCCAGCGCGCCACCCGGTGGTCGGACAGCCGCCCGGCGGCGAACAGTGCGCCGAAGGGCAGGGCGAACAGCACCGTCCAGCCGAAGGCCTTCAGGGTGTTCCCGAGCCCGCGCAGCAGCAGCTCCTGCACGCCCCGGTACTCGAAGGCCATCCACTTCTCGTACGTGAACTGGCCGGTGTGGAACAGCATGTAGACCACCCAGCCGACCGCCGCCGCGATCAGCAGCAGCGCGATCCCGCCGTACAGCCGGTGGCGGGCGAGTGCCCTCGGGCCGGGGATGTCGTACAGCGCCGATCGGCGGCGGGGTCGGCGCGGCTTCCCCGGAGAGGCCGAGGGTCGCCTCGAAGGACTGGAACACCATGCCGACCTCGGCGCGCAGCCGGGCGAGCCCCTTGCCCTCCTCCGGCAGCGGTTCGCCGTCGATCAGGATGGCGCCGTCCTCGATCGGCTCCAGCCGGTTGATCGCCCGGCAGAGCGTGGACTTGCCGGAGCCGGACGGTCCGATGACGACGACGACCTCGCCGCGGCCCACCGTCAGCCCGATGTCTGCAGCACGTGCAGCTCGCCGAAGTGCTTGTTGACCCCGCGCAGCTCGATCAGCGGGGTGAAGGAGGAGGTGCCGATCGGGGCCGGTTCGGGAGCCGAGGTCACCGACTGCGGCGCCCCTTCAGCAGCCAGCCGAGCACGCCGCCCGCGATCAGCGTGGCCAGCAGTGCGATCCATAGCGGCGCGGTGACGGTGAACACCCAGAACTGGATCTTCACCTTGTCGAGGTTGGCGAACAGGAACCACACCGCGAGGATGACGATGACGCCGATTCCGATGTACCGGGTGGGGATCCCGCCGATCTCACCGCGCGGGGAACGGGACGAGCGGTCCGAAGTGTTGGTCACCGGAGCAGTCTGCGGGCCGCGCGGCCGTTTTGCCCGGTTACGCGCCCTTGCGGGCCGGGGAGTAACCCGCACGGGGCAATCCGACCCCGTGCGGGTTTACCGATCCACCCGGCTGCCTTCCGGACTCCCGCGGCGCTACCGCTCGTCCCGCCAGGAGCGCCAGAGCGCCGCGTACGGGCCGCCGGCCGCGACCAGCTCCGGGTGGCTGCCGTACTCGCTGATCCGCCCGCCCTCGACCACCGCGATCACGTCGGCGTCGTGCGCGGTGTGCAACCGGTGGGCGATGGCGATGACCGTCCGGCCCTCCAGCACCCGGGAGAGCGACCGCTCCAGGTGCCGGGCGGCGCGCGGGTCCAGCAGCGAGGTGGCCTCGTCCAGCACCAGCGTGTGCGGATCGGCCAGCACCAGCCGGGCCAGGGCCAGTTGCTGCGCCTGCGGCGGCGTGAGCGAGGTGCCGCCGGAGCCGACCTCGGTGTCCAGTCCCTCCGGCAGGGCGTCCACCCAGGCGCCGGCGTCCACCGCGTCCAGCGCGGCGCGCAGCTCGGTGTCGTCCGCGTCGGGCGCGGCCAGCCGCAGGTTGTCCCGCAGGGTGCCGACGAAGACGTGGTGCTCCTGGTTCACCAGGGCCACCTCCGCGCGCACCCGCTCGGCCGGCATCCGGGACAGCGCCGCCCCGCCGAGGGTCACGCTCCCGCGGCCGGGGGCGTAGATCCCGGCCAGCAGCCGCCCGAGCGTGGACTTGCCCGCTCCGGACGGCCCGACCAGCGCGACCCGGCTGCCCGGGGCGACGTCCAGACTGATCCCGTGCAGGACGTCCGCGCCCTCGCGGTAGCCGAACCGGACGTCCCGGGCCTCCACCCGGCGGCCGTCCGGGCGGGCGGACTCGTCGCCCTCGTGCTCCGGCACCTCGCGCACGCCGACCAGCCGGGCCAGCGAGGCCTGCCCGATCTGCAGCTCGTCGTACCAGCGCAGGATCAGGTCCACCGGACCGGTCAGCATCTGCGCGTACAGCACGCCGGTGGTCAACTGGCCGACGGTGATCCAGCCCTTGAGGGTGAACACCCCGCCGAGCACCAGGGTGGCGAGCACCGCCGCGGCGTAGACCGCGTCGATGGTCGGGAACCAGACCGAGCGCAACCACAGGGTGTAGCGCTCCCAGGCCAGCCACTCGCGCAGCTTGCGGTCGGTCAGCGCGATCCGCCGGTCGCCCAGGCGCAGCGCCTCGACCGTCCGCCCGGCGTCCACGGTCTCGGCGAGGACGGTGTTCACCGCGGCGTACCCGGCCGACTCGTTGCGGTAGGACTGCGGCGCGCGCCGGAAGTACCAGCGGGAGGTGGCCAGCAGCAGCGGCAGCCCGATCAGCGAGGTCAGCGCGAGCAGCGGCGAGGTGACCAGCAGGGCGCCGAGCACCAGCAGCAGCGACACGACGGCGACGGCGAGTTCGGGCACCGCCTCGCGCACCGACTTGTCCAGCCGGTCGACGTCGGTGGTGCCCCGGGAGACCAGGTCCCCGGTGCCGGCCCGTTCCAGGACGCCGGTCGGCAGCGCGACCGAGCGGACCAGGAAGTCCTCGCGCAGGTCGGCGAGCACCCGCTCGCCGAGCACCGCGCCGCGCATCCTCGACCAACCGGTGAACGCGGCCTGCGCCACGAGCGCCAGCAGGTACCAGGCGACCGCCACCGCGATGGCGGACCCGGCGGTGCCGGTGGCCAGCGACTCCACCAGGCTGCCGAGCACCCAGGGCCCGACCAGCCCGGCCAGGGTGGCCACCGAGTGCAGCGCCACCACCGCGGAGAACCCTGCGCGGTGCCGCCGCGCGAGCAGGCGCAGGTATCCGCGCACGGCGGCCGGGGAGCCGACCGGCAGGGTGGTGGCCGGCCCCTGTTCCTCATGGACGGGGGGCTTCATGACGTACTCCTCGTGTGCGTGGCACGGCAGTTGACGAATCGGTCCGGGGCTCTGTTCACACCGCCTCACCCAGCGGCTGGGCGGCCTCTTCCTCGCGGGTGACCACGGCCCGGTAGGCCGGCTCGGACCGCATCAGCTCGCGGTGGCGCCCTGCCGCGACCACCCGGCCGTCCTGCAGCAGCACCACCCGGTCCGCCCGGTCGAGCAGCAGCGGGCTGGTCGCGAACACCACGGTGGTGCGACCGGCCCGGACGTCCCGCAGCCCGGTGGCGATCCTCGACTCGGTGTGGGCGTCCACCGCGCTGGTGGGCTCGTCCAGCACCAGGACCGGCGGGTCCGCCAGCAGCGCGCGGGCCAGGGCGAGCCGCTGGCGCTGCCCGCCGGACAGCGAGCGCCCGCGCTCGGTGATCCGGGCGCGCATCGGATCGCCCGCGCACTCCGGCGAGCCGTCCACCAGCGCCTCCAGCACGTCGTCCGACCGGGCGGCCGCCAGCGCCTCGGCCGCCGGGACCCGGCCCGAGGACGGGATGTCGAACAGCTCGGCCAGCGTGCCGGAGAGCAGCACCGGCTCCTTGTCGTGGACCAGCACCGCCGCCCGGGCCTCGGCCAGCGGCACCGCGTCCAGCGCCGTCCCACCGAGCCGTACGGAGGGCTGCTCCGGCTCGCCCTCGGCCGACGGGACGTGCCCGCCGAGCCGCTCGGCGAGCGCCCCGGCGAAGTCCGGGTCCCCGCAGACCACCGCGGTCAGCTCGCCAGCCCGCGCGGTCAGCCCGCTGGCCGGGTCGTACAGGTCGGCCTTGGCCGGCTTCGTCAGCACGGTCTCGGCGGTGCCGCCGGTCCGGCTGAGGGACAGCACCCGCACGGCCCGGCCGGCCGAGACCCGGGCGACGCTCCAGGCGTGCGCCGCCTCGCCCAGGATCCGCAGCGGCGCCGCCAGGAAGGCGGTCGCGCCGTACACCGCGACCAGGGTGCCGACGGCGAGCTCGCCGGAGGCCGCCAGCCGGGCGCCGTACCAGGTGACGCCGACCACGAACAGCCCTGGCAGCAGCACCTGTTGGGCCTGCATCAGCGACCAGATCCGGGCCGAGCGGACGGCGGCCGCCCGGACCTTCTGGGAGGCGGCCCGGTACCGCTCCAGGAACAGCTCCTCACCGCCGATGCCTCGCAGCACCCGCAGCCCCGCCACCGTGTCGGCGGCCAGCTCGGTGGCCTTGCCGCCGAGCGCGCGCTGCTGCTCGAAGCGCCGTTCGAACGGCCCGATCAGCGGCCAGACGGAGGCCGCCAGCACCGGGACGCCGAGCAGCACACCGATGCCCAGCACCGGCTCGACCACGAGTACCACCGAGCTGACGGCCAGCCAGACGATCACCGCGGACCGGACCCGGGCGATCAGCTCGACGTACCAGCCGATCCGCTCGACGTCCCCGCTGCCGACCGCGACGACCTCGCCGGTGGCGATCCGGCGGGACAGCCCGGCGCCGAGGTGCGAGGCCTGCCGGGACACCAACTGCCGTACCTGGCAAGCGGCGTGGATCCAGTTCCAGACCGCCTGGCGGTGCGTCAGGACGGTGCCCAGCGCGGCGACCGCGGCGAGCAGCAGGGCGAGCCCGCCGGCCCGCCAGATCCCGCCGGCGTCACCGTCGACGGCGGCCTGCACACCCATCCCGACCGGTATCGGCAGGGCCGCCTGGCCCCCCATCTCGAGCAGGTTCCAACAGGTGGCGCGCAGTTGACCGCGCCGCTGGCTGCGCTGCAGCCAGCGCAGGAAGGACAGGGGCGAGGAGAGGTCGGGACTGCCGGGATCGGCCAGCGGCAAGGGGGTGAGCGGCATGACACTCCGATGCGAACGGTGCGGAGGTACGGGGGAACGCGAGAAGCGGGGAACCGCGGGGACGGGGAACCGCGGGGACGGGGAACCGCGGGGACGGGGAACCGCGGGGACCGGCGCCCGAGCGGACAGCAGGCCGCGCGGCGCACCGGCACGGCGACGTCGACACGTCCGGTGGGAGCGCCGGACGGACAGAGGAGGGGCACGAAGGGCCCGGATCTCAGGAGGTCATGTCCGCGAGCCTGCCAACCCCGGTGTGACCCGCGCAACAGGTTTTCCGCCCCCGCGACCACCCGGCCGTCCGCCCGCCCCCCGCGGACCCGCCGGCGCCCCGCCCCGACGCCCTTCCGCTCGCGCTCGAGCCCTGCAAACCTCCACCTGAAATTCACCCGTTTGGCGGGAACAATGACGTTCCGGTGCCAGTTGCCCACCGTTGGAAACACCAACGACCAGGAGGGCACTCCTTCCCGTGAGCACCATCCCCAGCATCACTCTCAACGACGGCGCGCAGATCCCGCAGCTCGGCTTCGGCGTGTGGCAGGTCCCGGACGCCGAGGCCACCGCCGCCGTCCGCTCCGCGATCGACGCGGGCTACCGCTCGATCGACACCGCCGCCATCTACGAGAACGAGGCCGGCACCGGCGCGGCGATCACCGAGGCACTGGCGGGCGGCGTCGCCCGCGAGGACCTCTACATCACCACCAAGCTGTGGAACTCGGGCACCCGCGACTGGTCCGGCAAGCAGGGCCGCGACGCGGTGCTGCGCGAGTTCGACGACTCGCTGGCCAAGCTCGGCCTCGACTACGTCGACCTCTACCTGATCCACTGGCCGCGCCCGATGCACGGCAGCTACCTCAACATCTGGAAGGCCTTCGAGCAGCTGAAGGAGGACGGCCGGGTCAAGTCGATCGGCGTCTCCAACTTCGGCGAGGAGCAGCTGACCCACCTGATCGACGAGACCTCGGTCGTCCCGGTACTGAACCAGGTCGAGCTGCACCCGTACTTCCCGCAGGAGGAGCTGCGCGCCTTCCACGCCCGGCACGGCATCGCCACCGAGGCGTGGAGCCCGCTGGGCCAGGGCAAGGAGCTGCTCGCCGAGCCGGCCCTGGTGAAGATCGCCGAGAAGCACGGCCGCACGGTCGCCCAGGTGGTCCTCCGCTGGCACCTGCAGAGCGGCGTGATCGCCATCCCGAAGTCGGTCACCCCGGCCCGGATCCGGGAGAACCTGGACGTCGCCGGCTTCGAGCTGGACGCCGAGGACCTCACGGCGATCGCCACCGTCGCCACCGGCAAGCGCATCGGCCCGGACCCGCAGGGCTTCGACTGGAACTGACCCGCCCCGAGGCCTCCACGAGGCCGGACAGCCGGTCACAGCGGAGACCGCCCGCCCTCGAACAGGGCGGGCGGTCTCCGATATGCGCGATTCACGGCACCAACGGGCAGGGACCCTCAGTACGTTGGCGAATCGTTTTGGCTGCTGTTACCAATGCTTGGCCTAAAGCCTGGCCGCCTTGGCGATGAGCGCGAGTGCAGCCTCGTGCTCACCGTTCTCCAGCGGGGCCAGCAGCAGCCGCTGGACCTCGGCGACTCCGGCGGCCGAGCGGTGCAGCAGGTCCTGCCCCGCCGGTGAGAGCGAGAGCAGGTTGCGCCGCCCGTCCGAGGGGTCGCGCCGGCGCTGCACCAGACCGCGGCGCACCAGTCGGCTGACCATCTCGGCCATGGTGGCCTTGTCCAGCGAGGCCAGCTCGCCGACCGTGCGCTGGTCCGCGCCCGGTTCCAGCTCCAGCGCGTCCAGCACCGCGTACTGCGGGGCCGTCAGCTCGGAGCCGACGTGCTCCGACCAGAGCTTGGTGTGCACCTGCTGGCTCACCCTGATCAGGTAGCCGATCGCCCGCTGGGCGTCCAGTATCGGCCGCGCGTCCGAGAAGACGGCGACCGCCGCAGGCTCCAGCCTGGCTATCTTGGCCATCACCCGGACGACCTCGACCTGCTCGTCCGCCGAGAGCGGCTCGAACAGGACGCGCTGCACGCGGACCACACCACCGGTGGCCTCGCGCACCGCCTGGGCACCGCTCTGCGAGAGAGCGAGCAGCTTGCGCCGGCCGTCGGCCGGGTCACGCCTGCGCAGCACCAGGCCGCGCCGGACCAGCCGCGCGACCATCTCCGCCATCGTGGCCTTGTCCAGCGAGGCGCGCTCGCCGACCGTCCGCTGGTCCGCGCCCGGTTCGAGGGCCAGGACCAGCAGCACGGCGAACTGTGGAGCCGTGAGATCGGCTCCGACGTGCTCGGACCACAGACGGGTGTGAACCTGCTGTGCAACACGAATCAGGTGACCGGGCGACTGCTGCAGTCGCGCGGACACGCGGGTTGTCGGGATCTCCCCCAGCACCATGTATCCGTCCCGATGTCACACCCGGTGTGTGTGGGACACCCGGGTGGGGCAGTAACGGCGAGTGGGCGTCCAGCTATGAGGGAGGGCGCTCCAGCCGTGCAGCCGGTGGCTGCTGGCGGACACTATACAAACGGCAGGCCCCTGCTGGCAGGCAGGGGCGGATAGTAGACGCAGGTTCGGCAACATTGGCATATTTACGCGCTGCCACACCGTTGCAGTAACCCGTTCTCAGCAGAAAGCCGACCGGTCGGTCCTTACCGACCGTCACCTGCGCCTCTCCACCCTGGCCGCCCTCCCTACTCGCCGGTAGGGTATGGCCACCCCTCTCCGGGGGCTCTCCCCGGGAGGCACCCCCGAGAGAGACGAGAGCGAGCATGACCGAGCAGAGCACCGCCCCCCGGGTCGCCGTCGTCACCGGCGCCGCCCGCGGCCTGGGCGCCGCCACCGCCGTCCGGCTGGCCGCCGACGGCTACGCGGTCGCCGTCCTGGACCTGGACGAGGCGGCCGGCAAGGAAACCGTCGACCGGATCACCGCCGCCGGCGGCAAGGCCCTGGCCGTCGGCGCCGACGTCTCCGACGCCGAGCAGGTCCAGGCCGCCGTCGACCGCGTGGTCGCCGAGCTCGGCACCCCCGTCGTCCTGGTCAACAACGCGGGCGTGCTCCGCGACAACCTGCTCTTCAAGATGTCCGAGTCCGACTGGGACACGGTCATGAACGTTCACCTCCGCGGCGCCTTCCTGATGACCCGCGCGGTTCAGAAGCACATGGTCGACGCCGGCTTCGGTCGCATCGTCAACCTGTCCTCCTCCTCCGCCCAGGGCAACCGCGGCCAGGCCAACTACTCGGCGGCCAAGGCCGGCCTCCAGGGCTTCACCAAGACTTTGGCCATCGAGCTGGGCAAGTTCGGCATCACCGCCAATGCCGTCGCCCCCGGCTTCATCGCCACGGACATGACGGCGGCCACCGCGGCCCGGGTCGGCATGGACTTCGAAGACTTCAAGCGGGCTGCGGCCTCTCAGATCCCGGTCCAGCGGGTCGGTCTGCCTGAGGACGTCGCCCACACCATCTCGTTCCTGGCGAGCGAGGGCGCCGGCTTCGTCTCCGGACAGGTGATCTACGTCGCGGGCGGCCCCCTCGACTGAGCACGGAACCTACACAGGGTTACCACGGAGTGGGAAGCCGGGCGGACCGGCCTCCCGCTCCGTTTCCTTTACCGGCGCTTTTGCAGAATCATTCGAAGACCACACTGGCATTCGACGCAGAAATAGCGGAAATCACTCCCCGGACCATCCGGGGACACCCCCAATTGTCGCTTTCCCGGGAAAATGACAATTATCCCCGGAATAGCCGTGTCCGGATGGGTAAGGTCACTCCGTGCAATCCAGAAGTACCCACGCTCCCATTCCGCGCCAGGGACCGGAACACCGCACCGCCACCACCGGCCGGGAGCGACCCACCACCCCCGTCGGCGCCCGCGGCCTCGCTCCCCACGAACCGTGCCCACCACCGATGGGCCCGCTGCCGATGGGCCCACCGCCGATGGGCTGGCCACCGCTGAGCCGACGGCAGGCCGCCCTGCTCGCCGCCACCCTCGTCGGCTACCTGCTGGTGCTGGCCGGCGTCCTGCTCAACACCGCCCTGGTCGACCTCGACTGGTCGGTCCGCCTGCTGCGCCCGTACGAGCGGTGGCCCCGGCTGGAGCCGCTGCTCGACACCTGGGTGGTCGTCGGGCAGCGCGGCCCCTCGGCGATCGCTGCCTTCGCCTGGCTCGCCTGGCGCGCCCGCCGCCTCGGCCGGCTGCGCCCGCTACTGGTCATGGGCATCGCGCTGCTGCTGCTCAACATCACGGTCGGCGCGGTCAAGATCGTCACCGGTCGGCTCGGCCCGCACTACGCCCAGTACGTCGGCTCGCCCGAGCTGTTCTCCGGCGGCACCATCTTCCCGTCCGGCCACACCGCCAACGCCGTCGTCACCTGGGGCGTGCTCGCCTACCTCGCCGTCCGCTGGCGCCGCACCGGCGCGGTGATCGCCGCCGCGACCGCCTGCTCGATCGGCCTGACCACGGTCTACCTGGGCACCCACTGGGTCACCGACGTCCTGGCCGGCTGGGCCGCCGGACTGCTCGTCCTGCTCTCGCTGCCGCTGCTGGAACCCCTGGTCGCCGCCGCCGAGCAGCGGCTCCACCGCCGCTTCGGCCGCCGCCCGCTCCCGTACTGGGACTCCACGGGAGCGGGCGCTACCCCTCCCAGCTCCGCTCGACCACGCCGTCCCGCACCGCGAGGTTGAGCCGCCCCTGCCGGAACTCCATGGTCATCAGCTCCCCCGGCTCCAGCACCCGGACCGAGGCCCAGCCGTGCCGCCGGGCCAGCTCCCGGGCCCGCTCGACCTTCAGCCCCGCGTACCCCTCGGCGTCCGGCCCCGCCGCACCCGACCCCACCGCGTCCGACCCCGACATCGCGCCTCCCCGGCCAGCCCCCTCGGACGTACGCTGGAATCGTAGCCCGACCCGCGCGGTCCGGAGGTGAAGGCCATGCGCACCACCACCCCGCGTCGGTGGCGCAGCGGCACCGAGCCGGCCACCGCGCGCAGCGACCTCAAGCTCCGCTACCTGCTGTCGCTCACCTTCACGCCGCTGTTCGTGCTGGCCACGGTGGGCTTCGCGCTCTGGGCGGCCGCCTCCCCGGTCAACGGCGCACCCAGCCGGGGCACGCTCACCGGTTTCGCCATCGCCTGCGGCCTGCTCTCCCTGTTCGCCGTCGTCGATCTCGTGGTGGTCATCCGGCGTCGCCGGACCGAGCTCTGACGCGGTGTCTCCAACGGAGTGGGAAGTCGGCCCCGCCGACTTCCCACTCCACGCGTCCCACGCAACCCGGTCCCCGCACCCGGCCCCGAGCAGCTCAGCGGCTGCCTACCGCCTGCTTCACCAGCGTCCGCCCGAAGTCCCACATCAGGCCGGTGCCGCGGTGCGCCTCGTCCATGATGTCGGTGAAGGCGTCCATGAACCGGTCCACATCCCGTTCGGTGATGATCAGCGGCGGAATCAGCTTGATCACTTCCAGGTGGTCCCCGGACACCTGGGTCAGGATCCGGTGCCGCTGCAGCAGCGGTACCACGACCATCTGCGCGAACAGCCCCTTGCGCGCCGCCTGCAGGGCCGTCCACCCGGTGCGCAGCTTGAGCGACTTGGGCCGCCCGAACTCGATCCCGATCATCAGCCCGCGCCCGCGCACCTCGGCGAGCAGCTCGTACTCGTCGACCAGCGCCGTCAGCCGCTCGCGGAACTGGTCGCCGACCTTGCGGGCGTTCTCCACCACCTTCTCGTCCCGCATCACCTCCAGCGTCGCCAGCCCGGCCGCCATCGCCTGGGCGTTCGAGCCGAAGCTGGCCGAGTGCACCAGCACCCGGTCCATCGAGGAGTAGACCTTCTCGAAGATCCAGCCCTTGCCGAGCGTCGCCCCGACCGGCACGTACCCGCCGGAGAGCGCCTTGGCCGCGCAGACCAGGTCGGGCAGCACGCCGTCCTCGTGCTGGTAGGCGAAGAACTCGCCGGTGCGGCCGATCCCGGTCTGCACCTCGTCGCAGATCAGCAGCGCCCTGTGCTCGTGCAGCAGCGCCTGGGCGGCGCGCAGCCAGCCCGGCGGGGGTGCCTGGACGCCCTTGCCCTGGATCGGTTCGACGATCAGCGCCGCGACGTCGCCGCGCTTCAACTCCTTCGCCAGCGCGCCGAGATCGCCGAGCGGGATGGCGGTGTCCGGGAGCAGCGGCTCGAAGCCCTTGCGGAAGCCGCTCTCCCCGTTGACCGACAGCGAGCCGGTCGTCAGCCCGTGGAAGGCGTGGTCGGCGTAGAGGATCCGGCGGCGCCCAGTGGCGTACCGGGCGAACTTCAGCGCGGTCTCCACCGCTTCCGTCCCGCTGTTGCCGAAGAACACCCGGTCCAGCCCGGGCGCGTACGACAGCAGCCGCTCGGCCAGCAGCCCGGGCAGCGGCGAGCAGTCGAAGCGGACCAGGTCCGGCAGGTCCAGGTCCATCACCTGCTGGATCGCCGAGCGCACCACCGGGTGGTGGCGGCCGAGCGCGAAGATGCCGAAGCCGGCCAGCATGTCGAGGTATTCGTTGCCCTCGGCGTCGTAGAAGTACGGGCCCTCGGCGCGCTCGTAGTACTTGTCGAAGCCGATGGTGTGGAGCATCCGGGACAGCTGCGGGTTGAGGTAGCGGCTGTTCAACTCGTAGCGCTCACCGCCGCGTTCGGCGAGAAGGGCGGCGATGTCGAAGGCGGGACGATCGGCGCCGGGTCGACCGGCGGCAGGGCGGTCGGCGGCAGGGCGGTCTGGGTCAGCCGGCATGGCGCTGTTTCGCTCCTCTGGTCGGTAGCAGGTTCTTGGCGAAGACGGCGGTCTGGGCGGCGACCCCGGTCCCGGTCAGCCCGGCCTCCTCGAGGATCTCCCCGCGCGAGGCGTGCCCGAGGAACTCCTGCGGCAGGCCGAGCACCCGCACCGGCACGTCCACGTCGGCGTCGCGCAGCGCCTGGGCGATCGCCGAACCGACCCCGCCGGTACGGCCGTTGTCCTCGACGGTGACCACCATCCGGTGGGCGGCGGCCAGTTCGGGCAGCGCCGGGTCGACCGGCTTGACCCAGCGCGGGTCGACCACGGTGGCGGTGAAGCCCTCGGCGAGCAGCAGCCGGGCAGCGTCCAGGCAGGCCGGGGCGGTGGTGCCGACGGCGACCAGCAGGATCTCGGCCGGCCGCCCGGTGCGCAGCAGCACGTCCACTCCGCCGATCCGTTCGACGGCCGGCACCGCCGGTCCGACGTTCCCCTTCGGGAAGCGCACGACCGTGGGCGCGTCCCCGACCTCGACGGCCTCGCGCAGCTGGGCGCGCAGCTGGTCGGCGTCGCGCGGCGCGGCGAGCCGCAGGCCCGGGACGACCTGCAGGATCGACATGTCCCACATGCCGTTGTGCGAGGCGCCGTCCGGTCCGGTGACGCCGGAGCGGTCGAGGACGAAGGTGACGCCCAGCCGGTGCAGGGCGACGTCCATCAGCACCTGGTCGAAGGCCCGGTTGAGGAAGGTCGCGTACACCGCGACCACCGGGTGCAGCCCGCCCGTCGCCAGCCCCGCGGCGCTGGTGACGGCGTGCTGCTCGGCGATCCCGACGTCGAAGGTCCGTGCGGGGTACGCCTTGGCGAACGGCGCCAGGCCCACCGGCTGCAGCATCGCCGCGGTGATCGCCACCAGGTCCGGCCGCTCGGCGCCGAGTTCGAGCAGTTCCTCGCCGAACACCGAGGTCCAGGAGACCCCGCTGCTGGGCGAGATCGGCAGGCAGGTGTACGGGTCGATCGGGTTGACGGCGTGGAAGCGGTCGGCCTCGTCCTGCTCGGCGGGCCGGTAGCCGCGCCCCTTGACGGTCAGGCAGTGCACGATGACCGGTCCGCCGAAGTTGCGGGCCTGGCGCAGCGCCTGTTCGACCGCGCCCAGGTCGTGCCCGTCGATCGGCCCGAGGTACTTGAGGCCGAGGTCCTCGAACATGCCCTGCGGGGCGAAGGCGTCCTTGAACCCCTTCTTGGCGCCGTGCAGCGCGTCGAAGATCGGCTGGCCGACCAACGGGGTGCGCTGCAGCGCCCCCTTGCCGAGGGCGAGGAAGCGCTCGTAGCCCTGGGTGGTGCGCAGGGTGGCGAGGTGGTTGGCCAGGCCGCCGATGGTCCTGGCGTAGGAGCGCTCGTTGTCGTTGACGACGATGACCAGCGGCCGGTCGCGGGCCTCGGCGATGTTGTTGAGCGCCTCCCAGGCGAGCCCGCCGGTGAGCGCTCCGTCGCCGATCACCGCGACGGTGTGCCGGTCGTGCTGCCCGAGCAGCCGGGCGGCCTTGGCGAGGCCGTCGGCGTAGGAGAGTGCGGTGGAGGCGTGCGAGTTCTCGACCAGGTCGTGCTCGGACTCGGAGCGCGAGGGGTAGCCGGAGAGTCCGCCGCGCATCCGCAGCTTCGAGAAGTCCTGGCGGCCGGTGAGCAGCTTGTGGACGTAGCTCTGGTGGCCGGTGTCGAAGACGATCCGGTCGTACGGCGAGTCGAAGACCCGGTGCAGCGCGATGGTCAGCTCGACCACACCGAGGTTGGGCCCGAGGTGTCCGCCGGTGCGGGTGACGGCGTCGATCAGGAAGTCGCGGATCTCGTCGGCGAGCAGCGGGAGTTCGGCCGCCGGGAGCTTGCGCAGCTCGGCCGGCGACGTGACGCGGGAGAGCAGTGACATGGGTACACCTCACGACTCGGAGCGGTGCGGTGGTGCCTCCGCCCGGCGGGGGCGGAGCCGGCCCGGGCGCGGGGCCCGGGCCAGGGTGCCGACCTGGAGGTCAACTCCCGTCTCAGCGGCCGTGGTTGCCGCTGACCGTCTCGGTGATGGCGCGCAGCGACTGCTGCAGCGAGCCCATGGTCGCGAGGACGGCCGTCGGTTCGTAGCCGCAGTGCGCCATGCAGTTCTCGCAGCGTGGGTCCTTGCCGCGGCCGTACTTGCTCCAGTCGGTCTTCTCGACCAGCTCGCGGTAGGTCGGCACGTAGCCGTCGGCCATCAGGTAGCAGGGGCGCTGCCAGCCGAACAGCGAGTAGTTGGGGATGCCCCAGGGGGTGCACTCGAAGTCGGCCTTGCCTTCCAGGAAGTCCAGGAAGAGCGGGCTGTGGTTGAGCCGCCAGCGCCTGCGGTTGCCGCCGGCGAAGGCCTTGCGGAAGAGGTCCCGGGTCTGCTCGACGCCGAGGAAGTGCTCCTGGTCGGGGGCCTTCTCGTAGGCGTAGGCAGGCGAGATCATCATCTCGTCCACCTTCAGCTCGTCGTTGAGGAAGTCCAGTACCTCGATGACGGTCTGCGGGGTGTCGGTGTTGAAGAAGGTGCTGTTGGTGGTGACCCGGAAGCCACGCCGCTTGGCCTCCTTGATCGCGGCCACCGCCTCGTCGAAGGTGCCCTCCTTGGCCACCGACTGGTCGTGCCGCTCGCGCAGGCCGTCGATGTGCACGGCGAAGGTGAAGTACGGCGAGGGCTTGAACTTGTCGATCTTCTTGCGCAGCAGCAGCGCGTTGGTGCACAGGAACACGTACTTGCGGCGCTCGACCAGCTGGCGGACGATCTCGTCGATCTGCGGGTGCATCAGCGGCTCGCCGCCGGCGATCGAGACCATCGGGGCGCCCGACTCGAGGACCGCGCCGACCGCCTGGGCGACGGGCATCCGCTGCTTCAGGACGCCTGCCGGGTGCTGGATCTTGCCGCAGCCCTCGCAGGCGAGGTTGCAGGCGAACAGCGGTTCCAGCTCCACGATCAGCGGGAACTTGTCCCGCCGTTTGAGCAGCTTCTGCTGCATGAGGTAGGTGCCGACCCGCACGGTCTGGCGCAACGGCATGGCCATGGCTAGCTCGCCTCCTGTGGGAGCGTCGCGGTTGTGGGGTGGTTCAGGTCGCCGGAGCGGGGCGCGCGCTCCGGCCGGTACCAGTCGACCAGGGCGGGTACCGTCGCCCGCAGGGTCCGCCAGGCCCGTACCCCGGCCGGGAGGGTGCCGGGCCGCAGCAACTCGTGCTCGGGGGTGTCGACCACTACCCGCAGGACGGCGGCGGGCAGCGTCGGCCGCACCTCCCGCAGGGCGGCGAGCACGGCGGCGGCCTCCATGTCGACGGCGAGCGCGCCCTGCAGGTGCAGCGCCCGCCGCTCGATGCCGCGCACCACGTGGTCGGCGGTGTGGTGCACCCCGGTGTGCGTGGTCAGGCCGCGCTCCTTCAGCGCCCGGGTGAGCTCCGGCCCGGAGTCGACCGGGTAGAGGTGGCCCTCGGCGTCGCGCACCCCGTCGGCCACGACGACGTCGCCGGGCAGCACGCCGGGGCCGAGCGCGGCGCCGAAGCCGGCCACCACCACGGCCCCGTAGGCGCCGGGGGCGGAGCCGAGCAGCCGTCGGACGGTCAGCCCGGCGCGCCGCCGGCCGACCCCGGTGCGCACCAGCACCGGGGGTCCGCCGACCGTGCCGCGCCAGTCGCCGCCGCGCAGGGCCCAGACCTCGGGGCCCAGTGCGCAGAGCACCAGCAGGGGGGCGGTGGTCACCGCGCCGCCCCGATCGCCGGGGTGCCGCTCGGCTTGGCGGCCCCCCGGCTTCCGTTGAGGTAGCGGCCGAGCGCGGTGACCGGGAAGACCAGCCGGTACAGGTGGTAGTTGATGGAGAAGTCCCACGGGAAGCCGGTGCCGGTGAACTGCGGCTCGTCCCAGGTGCCCTCGGGCAGCTGGGTGCGGACCAGCCAGTCCACGCCGCGTTCCACCGCCGGGTTGGCCCGGCCCTCCGGGCCCTCGCCGGCCGCGAGCAGCGCCATCAGCGCCCAGGCGGTCTGCGAGGCGGTGGAGTCGCCGCGCCCGGCCCAGCGCGCCGGGTCGTCGTAGGAGCGCATGTCCTCGCCCCAGCCGCCGTCGGCGTTCTGCCGGTCCTCCAGCCAGCGCACCGCCCGGCGGATCGCCGGGTGCTCATCCGGGACGCCGGCCGCGACCAGGGCGGGCAGCACCGAGCCGGTCCCGTAGATGTAGTTGGTGCCCCAGCGGCCGAACCAGGAGCCGTCCGCCTCCTGGTTGCGCAGCAGCCACTCGATGCCGCGCCTGGTCCGGGGGTCGCGGGCGCGGCCGGTCTCCGCGAGCATCTCCACCACGTGGGCGGTGACGTCGGCGGAGGGCGGGTCGACCACCTCGCCGAAGTCGCAGAACGGCAGCTTGTTGGGCAGCGTGCTGGTGTTGTCGACGTCGAAGGCGCCCCAGGCGCCGTTCTTGGACTGCATGCCGAGGTTCCACAGCACGCCGCGGTCCACCGCCGCGTCGACCTTGGCCTGGTCGGGGTGGGTCACCCGGCGCAGCGCCAGGACGACCTCGGCGGTGTCGTCGATGTCGGGGTAGGTGTCGTTCTCGAACTCGAAGGCCCAGCCTCCGGCGGCGAGCCCGGGCCGCTGGACGGCCCAGTCGCCGCGCTTGCGGATCTCCTCGCCGAGCATCCAGTCGACGGCGGAGACCAGCGCCGGGTGGTCGCCCGGCACCCCGGCGTCGGCCAGCGCGATGGTGGCCAGGCAGGTGTCCCAGACCGGGGACTGGCAGGCCTCCAGCCAGCGCTTGCCGTCCTCGGTGTGCACGGTGAAGCGGTCGAAGGAGGAGAGCCCGGCCTGCACCACCGGGTGCTCCAGCTCGTAGCCCTCCAGGTGCAGGGCGATCAGCGAGTAGACGGCGGGCGGCTGGATGCCGCCCCAGCAGCCGTCGGCCTCCTGCCGTTCGACGATCCAGCGGCAGGCCTGGGAGACGGCGAGTCGGCGCAGCGGGCGGAAGGCCCGGCGGTGGTAGGCGTGCAGCACCTTGTCGAGGCGCTCGAAGAGGCCGTCCCAGGTGTTGGCGGGGGCGAGCGGCCGTTCGGGGTAGGGGTTGTCCGGGTCGGTGTGCAGCTCGGTGAGCGGGAAGGGCGCCGGCCGGACGGGCCGGTGGGAGGAGACGACGGTCAGCGGGACGATGGTCTGGCGGGCCCAGCAGCCGAAGGCGTAGATGTTCAGCGGCAGCCACTTGGGCAGGAAGATGATCTCGGGCGGCATCTCGGGCAGCCGCGCCCAGGGCCACCAGCCGAACAGCGCGAGCCAGATCCGGGTGAACACCCGGGCGGCGGCGATGCCGCCCGCGGAGCGGACGTACCGTGCGGCGGCCAGCATGTGCGGGGCGTTCGGGTCGTCGCCGGCCAGCTTGAGCGCGACGTAGGCCTCGACGGTGGTGGACAGTTCGGGCGGCCCGCCGTGGAAGGTGGCCCAGGTGCCGTCCTCACGCTGCTGGGAGCGGATCCAGTCGGCGGTGGCGTTCGTCTGCTCCTCGGTGCGGATCCCGAGGAACTGCCGGAGCAGTAAATCCTCGGCGTCCATGGTGACGTTGGTCTCCAGGTCGCCCTTCCACCAGCCCTCGGAGGACTGCAGGGAGAGCAGGTGGGTGGTGGCGCGGGCCAGGGCCTCCCGCGCGTCAGCCGGTCCGTGGTCCGCCTCACCGGCCGGGAGCCGGTCGGTGTCCTCGGGCTGCCACCGCCCCGTGCCCAGCAGGGCCGGGGGGCGGTCGCCCACCGCGACCGGCTCGGAATCGTACTCAGGGTCGAGCCGGCCGTCCGCGGTTGCTGTCAACGTAACGTCACCTCTCTCGTACCACCACGAATTCGGCGAGTGCGACGAAGTGCTCGCGCACCTCGTCGGACATGGGCACCTCGTCCAGGGCGGCGAGGGCAGTCGTGTGCTGGCGGCGGGCCTCCTCCTGGGTCCAGGCGCGGCCGCCGGCCTCCTCGATCAGCGCGGCCCGGGCGGCGAGCTCGGGCTCGCTCTCCTCCCCGCGTCCCTTCGGGTCGGCCAGTTGCTCGGCGAGCCGGCGCGAGGCCTTGCCGCCCTCGGCCAGCGCGGCGGCGACCGGCAGGGACTTCTTGCGCTGGCGCAGGTCGCCCCAGTGCGGCTTGCCGGTGATCTCGGTGGCACCCCAGATGCCGAGCAGGTCGTCCACCGCCTGGAAGGCCAGCCCCAGGTGGTGGCCGTAGCGCTCGAGGGAGTCGGAGACCTTGTCGTCGGCCCCGGCCAGGACCGCGCCGATCGCCGAGGCGGCGGCCAGCAGGGCCGCCGTCTTCCCGCCCTCCATCTCCAGGCACTCCGCGACGGTCACGCTGTCGCGCTGTTCGAAGGCGACGTCCCTGGCCTGGCCGTCGATCAGCCGGCGGGTCGCCGTGGTGAGCAGTCGGACGGCGCGCGCGGCGTCGGTGGGGCTCGCGCCACCGGTCACCGCGGCGTCGAGCAGCACCTCCGTGCCGAGCGTCGCCAGGGCGTCGCCGACCAGGATCGCCTGGGCCGGCCCGAAGACCGTCCAGGCGGTGGCCCGGTGCCGCCGGGTCTCGTCACCGTCCATCAGATCATCATGAAGGAGGGAAAAGTTGTGCACCAGTTCAACAGCCACCCCGCCGGGCACCCCCGCCTCCGCCGCCGCGCCGGCGGCCTGCGCGGACAGCAGCGCCAGCGCCGGGCGCACGGCCTTGCCGCCGTCCCCCGCGACCGGCGTGCCGTCCCGGTCGATCCAGCCGAAGTGGTAGGCCGCGACGGTGTCCATCGGTGCGGCCAAACGGGCGACGGCGGCCCGTAGCGGCGGGGTGCAGAGCGTACGGCTGCGGGCGAGCAGCTCCGGCACCGAGACCGGTTCGGCCTGCGCCGTGCCTCCGACGGCGAAGCCGGTGCGTGACTCCACGTGCGTTCCCTCTCCCTCGTGGTGCCGGACCGCATGGGGCGGCCGGGTGCCGTCGGTGCGGCTGGTGTCGATTCGGGTGGTGCCGGTGCCGGAGGCGCCGGTACGGCCGGTCCGGCCGGTCCCGTTGATTCCGTCGATTCCGCTGATGCGCTCGACGGTACGCCCGTCGGCTCTGGCGGGCTCTCCGGCGGCGGGGCCCGCCGTCACCTGGGCCACCTCCCGTCGTCGCGGTCAAGCGGCACCCGGGTGCCGGCCGCGGCGAGCGCGGCGTCGGCGGCGGCGTGGCCGCTGCGCACGGCGCCCTCCATGGTCGCGGGCCAGCCGGTGGCCGTCCACGAGCCGGCCAGCAGCAGGCCGGGGACCTCGGTCCTGGCCGACGGGCGCAGCGCCGCGTTGCCCGGGGCCGGGTCGAAGGTCGCGGTGCGCTCCCGGGTGACGAAGAAGTCCAGCACCTCGGCGCCGGCCGCGGCCGGCAGCAGCCGCTCCAGCTCGGGCAGGTAGCGGCGGCGCAGCTCGGCGACCGGCAGGTCGATCTCGTCCTGCGCGGCGGACTGCGAGAGCGCCAGGTACTGGGCGCCCGGGTGGGCCCGGCCGAGCTCGGTGGCGGCCAGGCCGGAGTGCGTGGTGCGGTCGAAGACCCACTGCACCGGGGAGCCGAGCGCGGCGAAGAACGGGCGGCGGACCAGCTTGCGGTCGTAGATCACGTGCACGTTGAGGATCGGCGCGGTACCGAAGTCCGCCAGCCGCTCCTGCCCCGGGATCGCGTTCGGCGGCAGCAGGGCGGCCGCGCTGTCCTGGGCACCCGCCAGGACGACGGTGTCGGCGGTGAGCAGCTCCCCGCCCTCCAGCAGGACGGCGTGCTGCGGCGCGGCCGGCTTGAGTTCCGCCACCCGGGCGCGCAGCAACACGTTCACGCCGGCGCGTTCCAGTTCGGCGAGCGCCCGGTCGTGGTGGATCGCGCCCAGCGGGGCGGCGGCGATGCCGATGTCGGCGGCACCCGGGTCGGAGAGCAGGCCGGTCTGGAAGACCTTCGCCGCGAGCGCCATCGACACCTGGTCGGCCCGGCCGTTCAGGGTGGCGACGCCGACCAGGTCCCACAGGGCGGCCTGGGTGGCGGCGTTCTGCCCGTTGCGGCGCAGCCACTCCCCGAAGGAGATCCGGTCCAGCGCCGGGTCGGCGAGGTCCAGCCCCTTCAGGGCGAGCGCGCCGCGGACCACCCGGGCGCGGTCGGCCGGGGACAGGTGCGGGTAGCGGGCGAGGCTGGCGGCCAGGTGCAGCGGGACGGGCAGGCCGGCCCGCTGCAGCCGCCCGAGGGTGCGCACCGGGGCGGTGGCGGGGCCGGTGACGGAGAGCACCGGGACGTCCAGGCGGTCCTGCAGGTGGACCAGCCGGGTGGCGCTGAGCCGCTCGAGCAGACCGCGGTAGGCGGTGCAGCAGCGCAGGTAGACGTGCTGGCCGTTGTCGACGGTGAGGTCGCCGCGGCGGAAGGAGAACGCCAGGCCACCGAGCCGGGGCCGCCCCTCGGCGAGGGTGACCCGGTGGCCCGCCTCGGCCAGACGCAGCGCGGTGGTGATCCCGGCCAGACCGCCGCCGACCACGATGGCGGCCGGGCGCGCGGCATCGGCTCGCCCGGTCATCGGCCCTCCCCCTCGCAGTCGCTGGACCGCCGGGAGGCGGTCGCTGAAGCCGGTACTGGTTCGGTCAACACGGAACTACCCGCACGTGATTCCCCGCTGACACAGCGTGACAGAACTGCGGTGAGAATCAAGAACGCCCCCCGGCGAGCCCGGAAAGCGCCACGTACGCCTTCTCCCAGCCCGGCAGCGAGACCCGGCCGCGCAGCACCGACTCGGGGTCGGCGGCGATCCGGCCGAGCAGCCGGTGGTAGATCCCGGCCATCGCGGCGGTGCAGGCGCGGCTGCGGCGGTCGAGCATCGGCAGCAGCCGCAGGCCCTCCTCGAAGGCGGCCTGGGCGCGGGCGGCCTCGAAGGCCACCAGGCCGGTGAAGTCCGCGCCGACCGGCGGCTTGGCCAGCGCGAACCCCTGCTCGCAGCCGAACCGGACCAGGTCCTCGGTGGGCAGGTAGGTGCGGCCGTTCAGGGCGTCCTCGCGCAGGTCGCGCAGGATGTTGGTGAGCTGCAGCGCCAGGCCCAGGGTGTCCGCGTACCGTGCGCCGAGCTCGGGGTCGTCGCAGCCGTAGACGCCCAGCGAGAGCCGGCCGATCGCGCCGGCCACGCACCGGCAGTAGACCTTCAGCTCCTCGTAGGTCTGGTACTCGGCGCCCTTGAGGTCCATCTCGACGCCGTCGATCAGCTCGTCGAAGCCGCCGAGCGGGACGGGGAAGCGCCGGGCCGTGTCGGCCAGGGCGACCTTGATCGGGTCGGTGTCGTCCTCGGCGACCACGCCGGAGCGGACCTCGTCCACCAGTTCCCGGGTGCGCAGCAGCGCCTCGGCCTTGCGGTCGGCCGGGAGGTCGCCGTCGCCGATGTCGTCCACCCGGCGCGCCAGAGCGTACAGGGCCGACATGGCCAGTCGCTTGGGCTCGGGCAGCAGGCGGATGCCGTAGCTGAAGTTGCGCGCCTGCAGCCCGGTGACTGCCTCGCAGTACCGGTACGCCGCCATGACCTGGGCCGACGCCAGTGGTGATGCCGCCACTCGGGCGTTCACCTTCCCTTCGCGAAGATGGCCGCCGCCTTCGCTGCGAGGCGGCGCTTGTCCGGCTTCGCCTGCCGGGCGAGCACGTCGTACCCGGCGTCCTCGATGGCCGCCAGGGCCGCGTACCCGCCGGCGGTGAATCCCGCCAGGAGCAGTCGAAGCCTCCCCCGAACCGTACCTACCAATGGTGCGCCGCGATCGAGCAGGGTGCGGGCCCGTTCCGCCTCGAAGGCGATCAGCTCGCGCACCGCGCCGTCGGCGGAGGGGGCGGCGAGGTCGGCCTCGCTGACGCCGAAGCGTTCGAGGTCCTCGGTGGGGAGGTAGATCCGGCCCCGGCGGAGGTCCTCGGCGACGTCCTGCAGGTGTTCGACCACCTGGAGGCCGCTGCAGACGGCGTCGGAGAGCTCGATCCGCTCGGGGGTGGAGACGCCGGCGATGGCCAGGACGAGACGGCCGACCGGGTCGGCGGAGAGCGTGCAGTAGCCGATCAGATCGTCGTAGGTGGCGTAGCGGGCGGTGGTCTGGTCCACCCGGTTGGCCTCGATCAGACGGCGGAACGGCTCGGGGGTCAGGCCACGCCGGTCGACCAGTGGGACGAGGGCGCGCATCAGCGGGTGGCGGGGGCGGTCGGCGCCCGAGGGATGCAGTGCGGACTCGAAGACCCGGTCGAGGTCATGCTCCAGCCCGTCGAGCAGGGCGAGCCGGAAGGCGGTCTCCTGCGGGGTCGGCGGGCCGGACTGGCCCGAAGGGGTGGCCGGGGGTGTCGGCTCGACCCCGAGCAGTGCGGCGGTGGCGGCCGGGTCGGCCAGGTCGCCGTCGCCGGCGTCGTCGACGAGGCGGGCGAAGCCGTACACCGCCATCAGGTCGTCGCGCCAGGCCGCGGGCAGGAAGAACGGGGCGACCGGGAAGTTCTCCGCACCCGCCTTCTCCAGGGTCTGGCCCGCGGAACGGTTCACCGGCGTATCACTGGGCTGGGCCGAAGCCGACACTGCTGTCACTCCCCCGTTCTACACCGCTGGGTACCACCGGCCCGACTCGGACACGCGTCCGAGCGCGGGCGCCACGTCCGGCAAGCGCCCCCGCGCCCACCAGCCTGACACCGCGGGCCGCGTCGGAGAAGGGCGCCCCGCCCGCCGGGTCGGCCGCTCACCCCTGCGGCGTCGGCCACCCGGCGCAACGGCGCGGGCAAGCCTAAGGGCCGGTCCCGGAGGTTCCGGAACCGGCCCTGGTGGCGGGGGTGCTACGGGCGCTCGCCGCGCTCGTAGCGGCCGACGACCTCGTCGGTCGGGCCGTCCATGACCAGCTCGCCCGCCTCGATCCAGATCGTCCGCTCGCAGACCTCGCGGATCGAGTTGTTGTCGTGGCTGACCAGGAAGACCGTGCCGGCGGAGCCGCGCAGCTCGTCGATGCGGCGCTTGCTGCGCTGCTGGAAGGCCTGGTCACCGGTGGCCAGGGCCTCGTCGATCAGCAGCACGTCGTGGGTCTTCGCGGCGGCGATCGAGAAGCGCAGGCGGGCGCCCATGCCGGAGGAGTAGGTGCGCATCGGCAGGGAGATGAAGTCGCCCTTGTCGTTGATGCCGGAGAAGTCGACGATCTCCTGGTAGCGCGCCCGCACGTCGGCCGGGGACATCCCCATCGCCAGGCAGCCCAGGACGACGTTGCGCTCGCCGGTGAGCTCGTTCATCAGCGCGGCGTTGACGCCCAGCAGCGAGGGCTGGCCGTTGGTGTAGATGCCGCCCTTCTCGGTCGGCAGCAGACCGGCGATGGCCGCCAGCATGGTCGACTTGCCGGAGCCGTTGGAGCCGATCAGGCCGATCGCCTCGCCCTTGTACGCGGTGAAGCTGATGCCCTTCACTGCGTGCACCTCGCGCACGCCGGCGGCGCGCTTGCGGCTGATGATGCGGCTCAGCGCCGAGGTGGCGCTGCCCTTGCCGGAGCCGGCGCCGTGCACCCGGTAGACGATGTGCACGTCGTCGACGACAACGGTGGGCTCGCGGGCCACGTCCGTGTCCCGGACGATGTCGTTCTTGCTCAGGTCGGTGTCAGCCACGGCCGTACTCCTCCTCGGCCTTCCAGAAGAAGACGTATCCGATGACGAACAGGCCGACGCCCCAGGCGATGCCGAACGCCCACTGGTGCGGCGGCAGGGACTGGTGGGGGTCCTGGTGCGGGTTGTAGATGATCGGCGCGAAGGCGTGCCGCAGCAGGTCCATGTAGACCGAGGCCGGGTTGATGGCGCAGATCACCTGGATGTAGTGCGGCCACTTGTGGACGCGGTCCTGGATGCTGAACATCACGCCGGACAGGAACATCCAGGCCCGCATCACGAACGGGATCAGCTGGGAGATGTCACTGGTCTTGGAGCCGATCCGGGCCATGATCAGCGAGATGCCGGTGTTGAACATCGTCTGCAGGATCAGCGCCGGGATGATCAGCAGCCAGGTCCTGCCCGGGGCGATGCCGCTGACGAGGACGGTGACGACCAGCACGACCATCGAGATCAGCAGCTGCTGGAGCTGGATCACGGTGAAGGCGATCGGGAGGCTGGCACGGGGGAAGTGCAGCGCCCGGATCAGGCCGAGGTTGTCGGAGATCGCCCGGGTGCCGGACTGCACCGCGTTCTGGGTGAACTGGAAGACGAAGACACCGATGCAGAGCCAGGCGATGTAGGTGCCCGGCGGGAAGCCGTCCTTGTTCTCCAGGATGACGCCGAAGACCAGGTAGAACACGGCGCAGTTGAGCAGCGGGGTCACGACCTGCCAAAGCTGGCCGAGCTTGGCGTCGGTGTACTGGGCCACCAGTCGGGCGGTGGCGAAGGCCCAGATGAAGTGGCGCCGGGCCCAGAGCTGCTTGGTGTAGGAGACCAGGCCCGGCCGGGCGCCGCTCACCGACAGTCCGTACTTGTCCGCAAGCTGCTTGGGGGTCAGGCCCGCGTCCACCCCCCTGGGGGTCGAGAGGCTGACGGGTTCACTCACTGTCGACACATTCGTCCTTCACGCGGGATCGGTCGGGGCGGCCGGTCGACGGGGGGTCCGCCGGCGGTGCGCCGATGGGGATCCACTGGGATCTCGGGGGAGCCGGCCGGTGTGTGGTCACCGGCCACGGCGATCGATCATTCGATCAGATCAGATGATCGGTGGTCGGCCCAGCCTGGTCAGTCGCCACACGGTACGCCATCGCATGGGCCGCCGCGGACCGCAGGGTTCGCGCCAGCCCGCCCGGAATCCGCCCCACCAGGCCTTCAGCGCCTCGGGGGAGGGGCGACGGGCCAGGGTGAGCAGAAGCCAGGTTCCCAGATAGAGAGGCACCAACAGGGCCGGAAGGTTCCGCCTCGCGAGCCAGACCCGGTTGCGGGCCACGTTGTGGAAGTAGGTGGCGTGCCGGGCGGGCGAGGTCGTGGGGTGGTGCAGCACCACGTCGGCCCGGTAGTCGATGGCCCAGCCGGCGTCCACCGCGCGCCACGCGAGGTCGGTCTCCTCGTGGGCGTAGAAGAACTCGGCGGGCAGCTGGCCGGCCTCCTCGAACACCTTGCAGCGCACCGCGCTCGCGCCGCCCAGGAAGGTGGTCACCCGGGACGAGCGCAGCGGGTCGCTGGCGCGCAGCCGGGGGACGTGCCGGCGCTGGGTGACACCGGTGTCCGGGTCGGCGATCCGGAAGGAGACGATGCCCAGCTCCGGGTCGGCGGTGAAGGCCTCGCGCAGCAGCCGGGCGGAGTCGGCGCGCGGCAGGTGGCCGTCGTCGTCCAGGAAGAGGACGGCGTCCACGTCCTTGCCGTCCCGGCCGAACAGCTCGATGCCGACGTTGCGGCCGCCGGGGATGCCGAGGTTCTCCGACAGCTCGACGGTGCGCACGCCCTCCGGCAGCGGGGGCAGCGGGGCGCCGTTGGCGACCACGGCCAGCTCGACCTTCGGGCCCTCCTGGGTGCGGACGGACTCGATCAGGGCGTTGAGCTCGGCGGGCCGGTTGCCCATGGTGATGATCACGGCGCCGAGGCGGAAGTCCTCCGCGTTGGTCACGTCGGTCATCGCAGCCTGCTCGAGAGGACGATGCTCAGCAGGTGCAGCACGGTCTGCAGCATGGCGATCGCCGCCAGGACGACGACCGCGAGCCGGGTGAAGGAGAGCCCGCCGTGCACGGCGTCGGCGATCCCGGCGGCGAGGATGAACAGCGAGGCCTCGACCGCGCCGACCAGCCGGTGGAACTTCAGCAGCGAGGCCGCCCGGCGGGCCTTGGCGACGGTGGCCGAGCGCGGCACCGAGGCGCTGTCCTCGACGGCCGTCAGGCCGCTGCGGGCGCGGGCCACGTCCACCAGGTCCGTCTCGGACTTGATCAGGATCGCGCCGAGCGCGGCCAGCGTGCCGAGGAAGGCCCACTCCCAGTGCGAGCCGCCGCCCTGGCGGTGCAGCAGGTCGGTGGCGCGCAGGCCGAGGCCGGTCAGCAGCGCCGCCTCGGACATGTAGTGGCCGACCCGGTCCAGGTAGACGCCGGTGAGCGAGGTCTGCCGGCGCCAGCGGGCCACCTCGCCGTCCACGCAGTCCAGCAGCAGGTAGACCTGGATCAGCAGGGCGCCCAGGACCGCGCCCGCGAGGCCCGGCACGACCAGCGCGGCACCGGCCAGGATGCCGGTGAACATCATCAGGTACGTCAGGCCGTTGGGCGTGATCGCCGTCACGGTGGAGAGCACGCGGGTGATCCGCAGCGAGATCTTCCGCATGTACAGGCGCCCGGCCCAGTGCTCGGCGCTGCGGCGCTGGAGCATGCCCTCCGGGTGGATCACCGCGCGCAGCTCCTCGATCGAGGGCCGGCGGGTCAGGTCCACCGGGGGCCGTTCGGCGCCCGCGGTGGAGGGGTCAGCTGTTGACGGCTTGGACATAGTCGGCGTACGCGTCCCTGATTGCGGAAGGGGAGAGGTCGAGGTGCTCGAGGATGGTGAAGCGCCCCGGTCGGGTGTTCGGAGCGTAGTGCACCGCTTCGGTGAACTCCGCCTCGGTGAAGCCGATCTGAGCTGCGGTCACCGGCAGCCCGTGGCTCGCCAGGCGCTCCACGATCAGACCGGTCAGCTCGCGCTCGCCCCGCAGGAAGCTGGCGAACGCGGCGCCGAGGCCGACCTGTTCGCCGTGCTGGGCGGACCGCTTGGGATACAGCACGTCCAGGGCATGCGAGATCTCGTGGCAGGCGCCCGACGAGGGCCGGGTGCTGCCCGCGATGTTCATCGCGATGCCGGACAGTACCAGGGCTTCGGCGAGGGCTGTCAGGAGGTCCTGATCCTGAGTGTTTCCTGGGTGTCGCAGCAGGTTCTCGCCCGCCGAGCGGGCCATCGCGACGGCCAGTCCGTCCACCGGTTCACCGGTCACGGCCTGGGACAACTCCCAGTCGGCGCATGCCGAGATGTTGGAGACGACGTCGCCGATGCCGGCCGCCACGAAGCGCTGCGGGGCCTGCCGGATCACGTCCAGGTCGACGATGATGCCGATCGGGCTGGGCACCCCGTAGGAGCCCCGGCCGGCGTCGTTGTCGAGGGTCGAGACCGGCGAGCAGATGCCGTCGTGGGCCAGGTTGGTGGCGACCGCGACCAGCGGCAGGCCGACCCGGGCCGCGGCGTACTTGGCGGCGTCGATGATCTTGCCGCCGCCGAGGCCGACGATCGCGTCGTAGTGCCCGCCGCGCATCGCCTCGGCCAGGCGCACCGCGCTGTCCAGGCTGCCGTCGTCCACGTTGTACCAGTCGGCCCCGGGCAGGGCCGGCTCCAGGCGGCGGCGCATGGCCGCGCCGGAGCCGTTGCTGATCGCCACCGCGATCCGGCCCGAGGCCGACAGCCGCTGGTCCGCGAGGATCCCGCCGAGCGCGTCCAGCGCGCCCGAGCGGATCTCCACGAACAGCGGCGACGGGACCAGTCGGGTCAGTACCGGCACGCGATCTCCCGCGCCTTCGCCAGGTCGTCGTGGTTGTCGACCTCGACCCAGGAGACCTCGCCGATCGGCTGCACGTCGATGCGCAGGCCGCGGTTCACCATCTCCTGGTAGCCGTCCTCGTAGTACAGCTGCGGGTCACGCTCGTAGGTGGCGCGCAGCGCGTCGGTGAGGTCGGCGGCGGCGGACGGGTTGATCACGGTGACGCCGATGTACTCGCCGGTCGCCTCGACCGGGTCCATCAGCTTGGTGATGCGGCGCATGCCGGCGGCCGGGTCGACGACGACCTTCATCTCCTCGTCGGCGAGCTTCTTCACCGTGTCGAGGGCGAGCAGGATGCCGGGGGCGTTGCCCTCGGCCGTCAGGCGGGCGTTGCCCTCCAGCATGGTGCGCTGGACGGAGGCCGGGTGGACGGTGTCGCCGTTGGCGAGCAGCAGGCCCTCGCCGAACAGCTCGCGGGCGCACCAGAGCGAGTAGGCGTTGTTCCACTCCTCGGCCTTGTCGTTCTCGACCAGGTGGAGCTTGACGCCGTACTTGCTCTCCAGGGCGTCCTTGCGGTCGTACACCGCCTCCTTGCGGTAGCCGACGACGATCGCGGCCTCGCGCAGTCCGACCTCGGCGAAGTTGCCGAGGGTGAGGTCCAGGACGGTCCGCTCCCCGTCGACCGGCACCAGCGCCTTGGGCAGGGTGTCGGTGTACGGGCGCAGCCGGCGGCCGGCGCCGGCTGCCAGAACGAGGCCGATCATGCGGGGTCTCCTGATCCGTCGTGCTGTGCGCGCGGGCCGTGCCGAAAGGAGGTGGCGCTGCTCCGCCGGACCGGTGTGCGACCGGACCGGCCAGCGGCGCGCCGGTACCGGCACAGATCCGGGCACCGTGTCGTATGTGATGGTAGGCGACTTGGACGACCGGCCCGAACGCGCCCTGAGACGGGGCGGTGACGGAGGGGTGAACCGGGGTGGTCGCACGGGGGTTCGGGGCCGGGACCGGTGCCGGGATCGGCGTCCGGTCAGGCCGGACCGGTCGAACGGCCGCCGAACGGACATCGAACGATTCTGCGAGGATCGTGACCCTTTCGAGGGCCTCCCGAACCCTTCTCTGCCCGGATTCCGACTCCTCCGAGCCATGATCCGTCCGGTTGTGCGTGGGACCCCTACCCCGCGCCACCCATACGGCAGACTGGAGCCCGACGCCGGCGCCGGTGCCCCCGCTGCGTCCGCCGCGCGCCACCCGGTGCGCCGGACGCGCCCGATGCTCCCGCTGCTCCCGCCCCCGGAAAGAGGCCCCGCCCCATGCCCCAGAGTCTGCCGACCGATCCCACACACTTCGCCGCCGAGATCGACACCGGTCTCGACGTGGAGACCGATGTGACGGTCCCGCCACAGACCGCCGCGGCCGCCGGTACCGAGATCCTGCTGGAGCTGGTCGACGACGAGGGCGTCACGATCGGCACCGCCGAGAAGCTCTGGGCCCACCAGCAGCCGGGGCGGCTGCACCGCGCGTTCTCGGTGTTCCTCTTCGACCGCCAGGGCCGTCTGCTCCTCCAGCGCCGGGCTCTCGGCAAGTACCACTCCCCCGGTGTCTGGTCGAACACCTGCTGCGGCCACCCGTACCCGGACGAGCAGCCCTTCGTCGCCGCCGCCCGGCGCACCGCGGAGGAGCTGGGCGTCGCCCCGGCGCTGCTCTGCGAGGCCGGCACCGTCCGCTACGACCTTCCGGACGAGGCCTCCGGGCTGATCGAGCGGGAGTGGAACCACCTCTTCGTGGGACTGGTCACCGCGCCGGTCGAGCCGGACCCGGACGAGGTGGACGACTTCGCCTTCGTGACCGCGCAGGAGCTGCGGGAGCTGCGGGCCGAGCGGCCCTTCTCGGTCTGGTTCGAGACGGTCTTCGAGGCGGCGCTGCCGGGGATCCGGGAGATCGCCGGGCGGGACTGGTAGCCGGCCTGGCCGAAGCTCAGCGGTCGGGCTCCGGCGGGACGGGCAGCGAGGCCCAGATGACCTTGCCGCCCTCCCCCGTCCGCTCGACGTCACACACCCCGCCGGCCTGCAGCGTGACGCTCTTCACCAGCAGCAGGCCGCGCCCGCCGGTGCGGCCGGTGTCGTTCTCCAGCGCCTTCGGACGGTACGGGTCGCCGTCCTCGACCGACACCCGCACCCAGCCCCCGCGCACCGACAGTTCGGTGACCACCTCGGGCGACAGCTCGGCCGCGTGCGTCACCGCGTTGCTGACCAGCTCCGAGACGATCAGCAGCAGGTCGTCCACCAGCTCCTGGTAGCGCACCCCCGCCATGCCCTGGGCCAGCAGCCGGTCACGCACGGCGTGCCGGGTGCGCGGCACCGAGGCCTCGGCGGCGGGCACCGGGAAGCGCCACACGCCCTCGGCGGGGCCGGACGGCGCACCGGTTGCCGGACCGTTCGCCGGGCCGTGCTCCGGAGCGGTCGCCGGGCGGTCGGTCCGGTTCGGCGCCGCGGCGCCGCCGCCCTGCCCGCCGCCCGGCCCGCCGTGTCTCGGTTCGGCCTCCGCCGTCCCGCTGATCTGCTCCACGTCCAGCCGCCCTTCGTCCGCGACCCGGGAATCAGGCGATCCGCTCATGGCGCCCTCGGTCCACAGAGGCTAGGAGAGCGGTCGCGGACGCCGTGGCACCGTCGACAACTTGCCCGTGTCGGATCGGTTCCGGCCGGAAACGATCGCGGGCGGTGGTGAAGTCGACCGGTTCCTTCGCGGTCGTCATCGGTTCGCGTGGGGTTCGAGCGCGTTCGCCAGCCGTACCAACCTGTGCGGGCCCCCGGGAGGAGGCCGGGGCCGGCCCCGCGGAGCCCCGGGGAGGCCCGCACGGCCGGGGCCCGAGGAACCGCAGGTGAGAAGCACTCCAGAACCCTGGTAATGTTCTCTCTGTCGCCGAGGGGGCGAGAGAAAAGCCCCCGAAGCACACACCCCGTCCGGGTGGCGGAATGGCAGACGCGCTAGCTTGAGGTGCTAGTGCCCTTTATCGGGCGTGGGGGTTCAAGTCCCCCCTCGGACACAGCCGAATTCCCCGTGGGATCCGAAAGGAACCCACGGGGAATTTCGTTTTTCCCCCGGCTGCCGCCCCCGTAGCGGCGCGACGCCGGTCTCTCCGCAGGGAGCTCGCCGGTCCGGAAACCGGACACGAGATGGCAACGATCGAACGGTTTGAGCTTCCTCTGAGGTATTCGCCCGTTTTCGGACCATAAGCTGCTGTGCGTTTGTCCGGAATGCGGACTCAAAACCGTAAAAACACCGACACCACCGATGAACCCCGAGCGAAAGGACCGATACGTTGAGTGAGCCCGAATCCTCGACGGCGTCTCACCAGAACTACCGCCGATCGCTCGGCACCATCAGCCTGACCGCGGTCGGGCTGGGGTCGATCATCGGTTCCGGGTGGTTGTTCGGTGCCGAGCGGGCCGCCAGGCTCGCCGGACCGGCCTCGATCCTCGCCTGGGTGATCGGTGCCGCGGTGGCGCTGACCATCGCCCTCACCTACAGCGAGCTCGGCTCGATGTTCCCCAAGGCCGGCGGCATGGTCCGGTACGGCCAGTACTCGCACGGCTCGCTGGCCGGCTACCTGGCCGCCTGGGCCAACTGGATAGCCATCGTCTCGGTCATCCCGGGTGAGGCCACCGCCTCCGTCCAGTACATGAGCTCCTGGCACTTCGGCTGGGCCAAGGGGCTCTACGACGGGCAGGAACTCACCCTCAGCGGTGTGGCGCTCGCCAGCGTGCTGCTGATCGTCTACTTCGTGCTGAACTGGTTCGCGATCACGCTGTTCGCCAAGACCAACACGGCGATCACCGTGTTCAAGGTCGTCGTGCCGACGCTGACCGCCGGCGCCCTGCTCCTCGCGCACTTCGACTCCGCCCACATCACCGACCACGGCGGCTTCGCGCCGAACGGCTGGAGTGCGGTGTTCACCGCCGTCGCGGTCTCCGGCATCGTCTGGGCCTTCAACGGCTTCCAGTCCCCGCTCAACCTGGCCGGTGAGGCCAAGAACCCCGGCAAGTCGCTGCCGAAGGCCGTCATCGGCTCGATCCTGATCGCCCTGGTGATCTACGTCGCCCTGCAGATCGCCTTCCTGGGCGCCATCCCGAGCGGCGACCTCTCGAAGGGCTGGAGCGGTCTCGGCTACACCTCTCCGCTGGCCGACCTGGCGATCGCCTGGGGCCTCAACTGGCTCGCGATCCTGCTGTACGCGGACGCCTTCATCTCGCCGTCCGGCACCGGCATGATCTACGCCGCCACCACCTCGCGCATGATCCACGGCGTGCAGGAGAACGGCCACCTGCCGAAGGTCTTCGGCAAGGTCGACGCCAAGACCGGCATCCCGCGCCCGGCGCTGCTGCTCAACCTGGTGGTCGCGTTCCTGTTCCTCGCGGTCTTCCGCGGCTGGGGCTCGCTGGCCGAGATCGTCTCGGTGGCCACCGTGATCTCGTACATCACCGGCCCGGTCGCCGTGATGGCGCTGCGCCGCCTCGCCCCGGACCTGCCGCGGCCGGTCCGGCTGCGCGCCATGCCGGTCATCGCCCCGGTCGCGATGGTCTTCGGCTCGCTGGTGCTGTACTGGGCCCGCTGGCCGCTCACCGGCAAGGTCATCCTGCTGATGGCCGCCGGTCTGCCGATCTGGGCCTGGTACGAGCTGCGCAAGCCGTTCGCCGAGCTGAAGCCGCACCTCGTGGCGGGCGCCTGGATGGTCGCCTACCTGTTCGTGATGGCCGGTGTCTCCTGGGCCGGCAGCAGCGACTTCGGCGGCCACGGCTACCTGCCGGAGGGCTGGGACCTGCTGATCGTCGCCGCGATCGGGCTCGCGTTCTACTACTGGGGCGTCGCGAGCGCCTGGGCCAACCCCTCGCTGGCCGCCGTCCGGCAGGAGCTGGCCGAGGAGGAGCGCGCCGAGGCCGCCGCGGCTGCCGTCGAGGCGGGCGAGCCTTCGCGGGTCTGACCTCGCGTTCGTGCCGAAGGGCCGGTCGGATCTTCCGACCGGCCCTTCGGTGTTCCCCGGGGCGTACGGCTGCGGGGTGGTGCGGCTTCCGGGGCTTCCGGGTCCTGCGGCTGCAGGTGCCCGGGCCGCCGGTCAGCCGCGGCGGGCGCGGCGGATCGCGGAGGTGACGACCGGCGGGAGGAGGTCCCGGGCGGCGCGCTTGGCCACGTTGGCGGGGCGGCGCGCCTCGGCGGCGCGGGCCCTGCGGGCGGCGAGGTCGACGGCGGCCTCGTCGCGGGCCCGGCGGGCCTGGTCCGCGGACTGCGCGGCCTCGCGGCGGGCCGACTCGGCGGCCAGTCGCCCCTGGTGGCGCGAGCCGCGGAACGGGCCGATGCCCTCCGAGGACCCGGTCATCCGCAGCACCTGGCGCCCGTTGAGGGTCTCGGCGCTCAGCTGACAGCCGGGCGCGAGGTCGACCCGGTCGAGCAGGTCGCGCTGGAACGGCTCCGGGTCGCCCCAGGTGCCGTAGAACTTGCACTCGGTGAGCAGTATCGGCTTGAGCCCGTGGTTGAACACGGCCTCCCAGGTCGCCGCCGCCACGCCCGGGGTGTGCTGGGAGCGGTAGTCGTCCAGCACCACGACGCCCTGCTCCTGCAGCGCGACCCGGGCCACCTGGAGGTCCCCCACGACGTGCTCGTACAGGTGGGAGGCGTCGATGTGGATGAAGCGGAAGGTGCCGACGGGGATGTGCCCGTCGGAGAGGACCGAGGTCGGTGCCTGGATGATCTCCGGCAGCTCGTCGTGGAAGGCGAGGTAGTTGGACTCGAAGGCCGAGCGGGTCAGCGTCTTCCGGTAGGAGAAGTCCATCTCGGCCGCGTTCTCGTCGTCGGGCGCGTCCGAGTCGAACAGGTCGCAGACGGTGAACGTCTCGCCGGGCTGGAGGTGCTCGCCGATCACGATGGCGCTGCGGCCGAGGTAGGCCCCCATCTCCAGCAGGTCACCGGTGACGCCGGTCTTCTCCTGCCGCCCCATGAACCAGTCGAAGGAGTGCCGGTCGTGGTCCCAGAACCACCCCGGGACGTCGTCCAGGATCGCCGGCTCGGCAGCATGCTGCGAGTCACCGGACAACGTGGCGTCGGTCATGGAAGCTCCTTCTGGGCGCGGGTGGCCTGTGGATCTCGAACCGGACCTCAGCAGGGGTGGCGTTCCGGGCCCGCCGGTCGCGGAACGCGCCGGCACCGACCGCGCACAGCACGTCGAAGCGTCGTCAGCAGTATCTCCCTGCCGCTGAGTTCACTGCAATGTACCCGCGTACCGACCACGGTGTGGAGGACTTCGCGTGGGGAGTTTCCGGAATCCTCACCGGGCCATCGGAGCATGAACACGGCAGGGCCCGGGCGTGAATCCGATGAGGTCCCGTTCGGGGCTCGGCCGGGGACGGGGGCGGGGACGGGGCCGGGGACGGGGACGGGGTCGCTGCGTGGCGTCCGCCCGGCCGGATCGGCTCTTGCGCGCGGCCGCCCGGGCCGCTTTGACTGGCCTCCGACCAGCGCGCTGGTCAAGCGGACGAGCTGATGAGAGGACAACCGGTGAAGCAGTACGCGGAGTACGGCGACCAGTACATCGACGGCTCTTGGCGGCCCTCCGCGGACCCCGGCTCGATCGCCGTGCTGAACCCGGCGACGGAGCAGGTGCTCGCCACGGTGCCGGCCGGCGGCAGGACCGATGTCGACGCGGCGGTGGCAGCGGCCCGGCGCGCGGCCCGGAGCTGGGCCGCCACCACCCGCGAGGAGCGGCTGGACCTGCTGACCCGGCTGCGGGACGGGCTCGAGGCCGCGCAGAACGAGATCACCGAGACCGTGGTCGCCGAGCTTGGCGCCCCGGTCGGCTTCACCGCGGCCGTGCACGCCGGGCTGCCGCTGACCGTCGCGACCTCCTACCTGACCCTGCTCGCCGAGCACTCCTTCGAGGAGCGGATCGGCAACTCGGTGGTGCACGCCGAGCCGGCCGGCGTGGTCGCGGCGATCACGCCGTGGAACTACCCGCTGCACCAGATCGTGGCCAAGGTCGTCCCGGCGCTGGCCGCCGGCTGCCCGGTGGTCCTCAAGCCGGCCGAGGACACCCCGCTGGTGGCGCGGCTGTTCGCCCGGCTGGTGCACGAAGCCGGCTTCCCCGCAGGGGTGTTCAACCTGGTCACCGGCAGCGGGGAGTCGGCGGGCACGGCCCTCGTCGCCCACCCGGAGGTGGACGTGGTCTCGTTCACCGGCTCCACCGCCGTCGGGCGGCAGGTCGCCGCGACGGCCGGCCGCGACCTCAAGCGGGTCGCCCTGGAACTGGGCGGCAAGTCGGCCAACGTGGTGCTGCCGGGGGCCGACCTCACCCGCGCGGTGAAGGCCAACGTCGCCGGGGTCTTCGCCAACTCGGGCCAGACCTGCAGCGCTTGGACCCGGCTGCTGGTGCACGAGGACCAGTACGAGGAGGCGGTCACGCTCGCCGCCAAGGCCGCCGCCCCGTATCTGCCGGGCGACCCGACCGACCCGCGGACCAGGATCGGTCCGGTGGTCAACGCCGGGCAGCTGGCCAGGGTGCGCGGCTACATCGACGGCGCGCTGGCCGAGGGCGCCCGCCTGGTCGTCGGCGGCTCGGAGCCCGTCGCCGACCTGCCCACCGGCTACTACGTCCGCCCGACCGTACTCGCCGACGTCACGCCGGGGATGGCGGTGGCCCGGGAGGAGGTCTTCGGCCCCGTCCTGGTCATCCTCGCGTACCGCGACGAGGACCACGCCGTCGAGCTCGCCAACGACACCCCGTACGGCCTGGGCGGCGGCGTCTGGGCCCGTGACACCGACACCGCCGCCGCCTTCGCCCGCCGTCTCGACACCGGACAGGTCGACCTCAACGGCGGCCGCTTCAACCCCCTTGCGCCCTTCGGCGGTTACAAGGACTCCGGCCTCGGGCGCGAACTGGGCCGCCACGGGCTGGAGGAGTTCCTGCAGTACAAGTCGCTGCAGTACTAGCGGGCGGCGCCGCGGGGTGCCGCGGTAACGGAATCGGGGACCGCCCGGGGGCGTCGAGGACGGGCTCGACGCCCCCGGGCGTACCCGTGGAGCCGGTGGTCGGACGGGTGGTCAGACGAGGTCGACGCCCGGGTAGAGGGGGTGGGGGGCGAGGAGGTCGGCGGCGCGCTTGGCGGTGGCGTCGCGGAGGGCGGGGTCGAGGGCGTAATTGGCCTTCGACGGGGTGCCGTTGGCGGCGGTGGTGGGGACGGTGGCGCGCAGGACGGTGTCGATCAGTTCGGCGATCTCGTCCATCTCGGCGACGCCGAGGCCGCGGGTGGTGAGGGCCGGGGTGCCGAGGCGCACGCCGGAGGTGTACCAGGCGCCGTTCGGGTCCTGCGGGACGGAGTTGCGGTTGGTGACGATGCCCGAGTCCAGCAGCGCCGCCTCGGCCTGGCGGCCGGTCAGGCCGTAGCCGGAGACGTCGGCGAGGACGAGGTGGTTGTCGGTGCCGCCGGTGACCAGCTTGCCGCCGCGGCGCAGCAGGCCCTCGGCGAGCGCCTGGGCGTTGTCGACCACGGCGCGGGCGTAGGCCCGGAACTCGGGGCGGCGGGCCTCGGCGAAGGCGACGGCCTTGGCGGCCATCACGTGCGAGAGCGGGCCGCCGAGCACCAACGGGCAGCCACGGTCGACGTGTTCGGCCAGCTCGGCGGTGCAGAGGACCATGCCGCCGCGCGGACCGCGCAGCGACTTGTGAGTGGTCGAGGTGACGATGTGGGCGTGCGGGACGGGGTCGTGGTCGCCGGTGAGTACCCTGCCCGCGACCAGGCCGGCGAAGTGCGCCATGTCGACCATGAGGGTGGCGCCGACCTCGTCCGCGATCTCGCGCATCGTGCGGAAGTTCACCAGCCGCGGGTAGGCGGAGTAGCCCGCCACGATGATCAGCGGGCGGAACTCGCGGGCGGTCTCGCGCAGCGCGTCGTAGTCGATCAAGCCGGTGACCGGGTCGGTGCCGTAGCTGCGCTGCTCGAACATCTTGCCGGAGATGTTGGGGCGGAAGCCGTGGGTGAGGTGGCCGCCGGTGTCCAGGGACATGCCGAGCATGCGCTGGTTGCCGAGCTCGTGGCGCAGCTGCGCCCAGTCCTCCTCGGTGAGGTCGTTGACGTTGCGGACCTCGGCCCGCTCCAGGGCCGGGCTCTCGACCCGCTGGGAGAGGACGGCCCAGAAGGCGGTGAGGTTGGCGTCGATGCCGGAGTGCGGCTGGACGTAGGCGTGGTCGGCGCCGAACAGCTCGCGGGCGTGCTCGGCGGCGATGGTCTCGACGGTGTCGACGTTGCGGCAGCCCGCGTAGAAGCGGCGGCCGGCGGTGCCCTCGGCGTACTTGTCGCTGAGCCAGTTGCCCATGGCCAGCAGGACGGCCGGGGAGGCGTAGTTCTCGCTGGCGATCAGCTTGAGCGAGGCGCGCTGGTCGGCGAGCTCCCGGCCGATGGCGGCGGCGATCCGCGGTTCGACGCCGGCGACCACGTCGAGGGCGCTGCGGAAGGCGGTGTCGGCGGCGGGGGTCGCGAGGGTGTGGGGCTGCTGCTGCGGGGCCAAGGCGGTCTCCTGGTGGGGATGCGGATGGCCCAGGCGCTCGGCAACTTCTCGTGAGGATTCACGGGGCCGCTTCCCGATGGTTGATTCCATCCCTACGCGCCAGTCGCAGCCCACCGGGATCGTACCAACACCGAACGGACTGTGGCGGAGGTCTCAGAATGCGGAACGCGACGCCCGTTGTGTGGCTTATGTCCGTTCTTCTGCAACACCGGTGTTGCGGTGAAATGAAGCCGCCACATTTCCCGAAACAGTGCCGCAGGAATTCCCCGGAGACCGTCGAACGAGATTTGCGGAACCTCGAACGCATCCGATCAAATGTCGCTCGAACGGCTCACGGGAAACCCCCGGAGGCCGTACCGGAAATGCACACCAGCGCACCCACAACCATGGGCGGCGGAGAATTCGGGGGTTACGCCTCATGGCAGTGGTCGACCCAGTCCCAGTCCCCGCGGCCGGCCCCCCGCCCGCCACGGCCCCGAGCCCGCTCCACCGGATCCTGCGGGACCGGGTCGGCGCCGCAGCCCTCGCCGTCGTGGCGCTGTTCCTGCTGCTCGCCCTTTCGGCCCCGCTGATCGCCGCGCTGTACGGGAAGAATCCGGCCGAGCACTACGGCCAGAACACCCCCGGCCTGCTCAGCGACGGCGGCCTGCCGATGCTGCCGAACGGCGGGATCTCCGGCGAGTTCTGGTTCGGCCTCGAGCCCGGCCTCGGCCGGGACGTGTTCACCCAGTTGTTGTACGGCATCCGCACCTCGCTGCTGATCGCCTTCGCCGCCGCCACCGCGACGACCGCGCTGGGCGTGCTGGCCGGCGTCGCGGTCGGCTATCTCGGCGGAATCGCGGACCGGCTGTTCGGGTTCCTCGCCAATGTGCTGCTGGCCTTTCCGACCCTGCTCCTACTGCTCGCGCTCAGCCCGATCATCCAGTCCCGACTGGTCGACCCGGGCGCCGCGGAACCGGAGTGGATGCAGTTCCTGGTGCTGATCCTGGTTTTCTCCGCGTTCGGCTGGATTCCGCTCGCGCTTTCCCTACGGGCCACCGTGCGCTCGCTCCGGGAAAGGGATTTCGTGCAGTCCGCCCGGGCCCAGGGGGCGAGCCGGTTCCATGTCGTCGTCCACGAACTGCTCCCGAATGTGCGCTCGCAGCTGCTGGTGCACGCCACCATGGCGGTGCCGACCTACGTCGCCTCCGAGGCCGCGCTGTCCTTCCTCGGCGTCGGCATCACCGAGCCGGTCCCGGACTGGGGACGGATGATCTCGCGCGGCTCCGAGGTCTTCCAGGCCGACCCCACCTACCTGGTCTTTCCCGGGGTGGCGCTGCTGCTGTTCGTGATCGCCTTCAACCTGCTCGGCGACGCCGTCCGGGACGCGCTGGACCCGCGCTCCGGCGGCCGCTGAGCCACCGCCGCCCCTCTCGCTTCCGACAAACCCCTTTTCCGTCCCCGAGCCCTCCCCGGCGCGATCCGCCGGGGCGAGGAGAGATTCGCCATGCGCTGGACCAGACCGTCCCTCGCCGTCATCGCCACTGCCCTGCTGGCGACCTCCTGCTCGGCCGGCGCGGGCAGCACCGGCTCCGCCGGCGCCGGGGCCTCCGCCAAGGAGACCTCCCCGCTGACCGCCGCGCTCGGCACCGAGCAGGAGAGCGCCGGCCCGGCCCCGGCCGTCCCGGGCGCCCGCGCGGGCGGCACCGTGAACGTGTACAACAGCGTCGAGTTCCGCCACCTCGACCCGCAGAAGGTCTACGCGGGCGCCACCTACAACGCCTCGCTGCTCTGGGGGCGTCAGCTGACGCAGTATCAGGTCGTCGACGGTAAGGCCAAGTTGGTCGGCGACCTGGCCACCGACACCGGCACCCCGGCCGACGGCGGACGTACCTGGACCTACCGGCTCAAGCAGGGCGTGGCCTGGGAGGACGGCAAGCCGATCACCGCCCAGGACGTCAGGTACGGCATCGAGCGCACCTTCGGCAAGGGCTACGAGGTCGGCCCGCCGTACTGGCCGCAGTGGCTCACCGGCGAGCCGAGCTACGAGGCGGCACGCGCCAAGTACGCGGGCCCGCAGGACGGCGACCTCGCCGCGATCGAGACGCCGGACGAGCGCACCATCGTCTTCCACTTCCCGCAGCCGCAGGCCGACGTGCCGTACATGGCCGCGCAGTCCTCCTCCTCGCCGGTGCGCCGGGACAAGGACACCGGGACGGAGTACGACCGGCAGCCGTTCGCCACCGGCCCGTACCGGATCGTCGAGCACGTCCAGAACACCCGGATGGTGCTGGAGCGCAACCCGGCGTGGAAGCCCGAGACCGACCCGATCCGCAACCAGTACCCCGAGAAGTTCGTCTTCACGTACGGCAAGGAGGCGCTCAACCTCAACCAGGAGATCCTCTCCGGGCGGGACGGCGGCGCCAACGCCACCACCGCCGCCGACACCCTCTCCCCCGAGCTGTACCAGACCACCGACACCGACCCCAAGGCCCGGGAACTCGTCGTCTCCGGCCGCCAGGGGGCCTTCGTCACCCAGCTGGTGATCAACGACGAGCGGGTGCCGGACGTCGAGGTCCGCAAGGCGCTGAACCTGGCCTACCCGCGCCAGCAGGCCCGCCAGGTCCAGGGCGGTGCCCGGACCGGCGAACTCGCCACCACGCTCAGCTCGCCCGCGCTGATCGACTGGCAGAAGTACGACCTCCACCCCGCCAAGCCGGAGGGCGACCCGGAGGCCGCCAAGGCCCAGCTCGCCAAGGCCAAGCAGGCGCCGGGCAGCCTGACCTACGCGTACAAGAACACGCCGAACGGGCAGCGCGTCGCGCAGGTGCTGGTGGACGGCTTCGGCAAGGCCGGGATCACCATCGTGCCCAAGCCGGTCGACCCCAAGGCCTTCCTGGACGAGGTGCACCGCGCCGACTCCCCGTACGACCTGTTCGAGGAGACGTCCTCGGTCGACTGGCCGACCCCGTCCACGCTGATCCCGTTCTCCTTCGACGGCCGCGCCGGCAGCGACCTCAACTCCGCGCGCTACCGCAACCCGGAGGTGGACAAGGAGATCGACCGGATCAACCAGATCGGCGAGCCGCGTGCCAAGGCCAAGGAGCTGTACGCGCTGGAGCAGACCGTGATGAAGGAGCTGCCGGTGCTGCCGTTCGCCTACCCGACCACCAGTCAGCTGCGCGGCAGCAACGTCGGCGGGGCGTTCGTCCACCCGATCTACGGGACGGTCTCGCTGGCGTGGCTGTATCTGAAGTCCTGACGCACTGAGGGTCCCTCGGGTCGCCTTCGCCTCCTGCCCGGTGGGCGGGGCGGGCCCGGCGGTCCTGCCGTCCCTGCCGTCTCCCACCCCCACCCCCTGCCCCCGCCTCGTCGACCCCGGATCGGCCATGCTCTCCTTCGCCCTGCGGCGGACCGTCCAGGCCCTCGCCGTCCTGGTCGCGGTCTCCGCCGCCGCCTTCGCCCTCTTCTACGCCGCGCCCGCCGACCCGGCCCGCGCCGCCTGCGGCCCGCGCTGCGACAGCGGTCAGGTCGCGGCGGTGCGCCAGAGCATGGGCCTGGACCAGCCGCTGCTCGCCCAGTACACCGACTACCTGAGCGGGGTCCTCGCCGGGCGGGACATCAACGACGTGGACGGCTCGACCATCCACTGCGCCGCGCCCTGCCTCGGCTACTCCTACCGGCTGCACCAGCCCGTCAGCGAGGCGCTCGCCGACCACCTGCCGGTGACCTTCTCGCTGACCGCCGGGGCGCTCGCCGTCCTACTGGTGCTCGGCCTCGGCACCGGGTTCGTCTCCGCGCTGCGGCACGGACGGCGGACCGACCGGCTGCTGTCCGGCTTCACCCTGGTCGGCGCCAGCGTGCAGATCTACTTCCTCGGCTACATCGCCCAGTGGGCGCTGGTCTACTCCACCGGCCTGCTGCCGCTGCCCTCGTACACCCCGCCGGCCGAGGACCCGGCGGCCTGGGCGGGCGGGATGCTGCTCCCCTGGCTCGTCCTCGGCTTCGTCAACTCGGCGGTTTTCGCCCGGCTTTCGCGTTCGCAGCTGCTGGAGACGATGAACGAGGAGTACGTCCGCACGGCCCGCGCCAAGGGGCTCGGACGGCTGCGCGCCCACCTCAAGTACACCTCGCGCGGCGCCGCCGGACCGCTGGTGCAGTTGCTCGGGCTGGAGGCCGGGGCGCTGCTCGGCGGGGCGGTGATCACCGAGACGGTGTTCGGGCTGAACGGGGTCGGGCGGTTCGCCGCGCAGGCCGTCGCCGGGCAGGACCTGCCCGCCGTGGTCGGCGCGGTGCTGCTGGCCGCTTGCTTCGTGGTGCTGTTCGTCGCGCTGGCCGACCTCGCGGTGGCCTGGCTCGATCCTCGTGTCCGGCTGAACTGAGGGGATTCCTGTGATGACGTCCGATGCTACGGGTGCCGGTGTGGGTGGTGCCGGGCCGGTGGGCGGTGCCGACGTTCACGGTGCGGGGCCGGTGCTGAGTGTGCGCGACCTGACCGTCACCTTCGCCGATCCGCGCGGCGGCGCGCCCGTGACCGCCGTCCGGGGGCTCTCCTTCGACCTCGCACCGGGTGAAGTCCTGGGCCTGGTCGGAGAGTCGGGCTCCGGCAAGTCGACGGTCGGCCTCGCCGTCCTCGGCCTGCACGACCCGCGCACCACCACCGTCACCGGCTCGATCCGGCTGGGCGGGCAGGAGCTGGTGGGCGCCGGGGAGTCCGTACTGCGCGAGGTGCGGGGCGGCCGGGCCGCGCTGGTCTTCCAGGACGCTCTCACCTCGCTCAGCCCCTTCCACGGCGTCGGCGCCCAACTCGCCGAGATGTACCGGCTGCACCACCCGGGGACGAACCGTACCGAGGCCCGCCGACGGGCGGTCGCGATGCTCGACCGGGTCGGCATCCCGGCGGCCCGGGCGCGCGACTACCCGCACCGGTTCTCCGGCGGGATGCGGCAGCGCGTGATGATCGCGATGGCACTGATGAACGACCCGCAGCTGCTGATCGCCGACGAGCCGACCACCGCCCTGGACGCCCGCGTCCAGCGGCACGTCCTGGACCTGCTCGGCGAGTTGCAGCGCGAGCACGGCACGGCGGTGCTGCTGGTCAGCCACGACCTGGGCGTGGTCGCGGGGACGACCGACCGCACACTGGTGCTGCGCGGCGGCGTCCAGGTCGAGTCCGCGCCGACCGCCGACCTGCTCGCCGCGCCGCGCGAGCCGTACACCCGGGCCCTGGTCGGGGCCGCACTGCGCCTGGACTCCACGCCGGGCGCTGCCCTGCCGACAGTTGACGATCCCTCACCGGATCGAACGTTCCGACCGAGGGTCGTGGAGCGGCCCGAACGGTGGCTGTTCGAGGTGGACGCCCTCAGCGTGCACTTCCCCGGACGGCGGCGCTTCCCCGGCCTCCGCGCCGAGCCGGTCCGGGCGGTCGAGGGCGTGGGCCTGCGGATCGCGCCCGGGGAGACGGTCGGGCTGGTCGGCGAGTCCGGCTCCGGCAAGTCCACCACCTCGCGGGTCCTCGCCGGCCTGCAAAGCCCCAGCAGCGGGCGGGTATTGTACGACGGCCAGGACGTCACCCGCCCGGACCGGGAGCTGCGGCGCCGGCTCAGCCGCGAGATCCAGCTGGTCTTCCAGGACCCGTACGCCTCGCTCAACCCGCGCCGCACCGTCGCCCAGACCCTCGACACCCCGCTGCGTCTGCACACCCCGCTGACCGCGCCCGAGCGGCGGGAGCGCGCCGCCGAGCTGCTGGAACAGGTCGGGCTGGAGGCCGGGCACCTGGACCGCTACCCGCACGAGTTCTCCGGCGGGCAGCGCCAGCGGATCGGCATCGCCCGGGCCCTGGCCCCGCAGCCTCGGCTGATCATCGCGGACGAGCCGGTCTCGGCGCTCGACGTGTCGGTGCAGGCACAGGTGCTCAATCTGCTGATGGAGCTGCGCGAACGCCTCGGCGTGGCCTTCCTGTTCGTGTCGCACGACCTCGCCGTGGTCCGGCACTTCTGCGACCGGGTGGCGGTGATGCACCGGGGCCGGCTGGTCGAGTCCACCGACCGGGACCGGCTGTTCGAGGCACCGCACACCGAGTACACCCGGGAGCTGCTGGCGGCGGTGCACTGAGGGGGTACGGCGCGGACGCGGGCCGGTGGAACGGGCCGGCCCGACCGGGGACGGGTGGATCATGATCGAACCACCGCCAGGACCGATCGGAGAGGAGCGGCAGACATGTCGACCAGCACGCGGGGGCCCGTGGACGAGGAGCTCGTCGAGGCGGCCCGGGAGGTGGCCCGGCGGTACGCGCGGGGCGACGACCACACGGTGGCGGCCGCCGGGCGCAATGCCGACGGGCGGATCGTCACCGCCCTCAACGCCTACCACTTCACCGGCGGGCCCTGCGCCGAGCTGGTGCTGATCGGGGCGGCGGCCGGGCAGGGCGCGTACGAGCTCACCACCGTCGTGGCGGTCGGCGACCGGGAGCGTGGGGTGATCCCGCCGTGCGGGCGCTGCCGTCAGGTGCTGCTGGACTACTTCCCGGAGCTGCGGATCATCGTCGGGCGGGGGTCCGAACTGCGCAGCGTACCGGTGGTGGACCTGCTGCCGGAGGCGTACATCCGGGCCGACCATCAGATCGACTGACCGGCCCGGCGGTGCCGGGACGAACCGACACCGCCGTTCGCCCTTCGTTCGGCTGCGCGAGCACGGCTCAAGGCGTTAGCGTGCAGGCGATGTGACGTACGGAAACCCGGGATTCGCCAGCTGAGGGGACACATTGTCGGACGACCTGCTCTTCGCAAAGATCAACCACGGTTTCGATCACCTCGACGCCGACGGCGACGGCATGATCACCGAACGGGACCACGTCCTGATGGGCCACTCGGTGGCCCGCTCGCTCGGTCACCAGGAGGGCTCGGAGGCGGAGGCCGTCATCGTCCGCGCCTACCTGACGATCTGGCACGACCTCCACCTGGCCCGACTGCCCGCCGGTACCGAGGCGATCACCCGCGAGCAGTTCCTCGCCTCCACCGGCTCGCTCGCCGACGACCCCGACGCCGCCCGGGACAGCCTCGGCGCGCTCGCCGAGGCCTTCCTCGCCATCGCCGACGCCGACCACAGCGGGACCGTGGACGCCGGCGAGTTCTTCGTCTTCCAGCGCGGCCACTTCGCCGGCCTCTGCCGCGACGACGCCGACGAGGCCTTCCGCCACCTGGACACCGACGGCGACGGCGTGCTGTCCGCGGCCGAGTTCACCGACGCGATCATCGAGTACTGGACCAGCCGCGACCCGGACGCCCCCGGCAACTGGTGGACGGGCAAGCCCCCGCACTCCCTCTGGGCAGGATTCCCGACCACACCGGGCTCCCACGGGGCCCCGGGGGGCCGTCCCCGCGAGCCGGAAGCGCGGGGACGGCCCCTGTCGCTCCCAGCCGGCCGGCCCCCGTCGCCTCCGGCCGGCACGGACCGGTCGGAGCCCCGCCGCTGCGCACCGGAAGACCGTTGGGTCAGGCGGCCGGGACGATCCGCTCCACGACGGTGTCGATCAGTGCCGCGAGGCCGTCGACGCCCAACACCTCGGGCAGGGTGAGGTGTTCGAGGATCAGGCCGGTCATGGCGAGGTAGAGCACGAGGACCGTCTCCCGGTCGCCGGGGAAGCCCTCGTCCAGGTGGAAGGCGATGTTGGCCTCCAGGTCGTCCCGGATGGTGCCGGTGAGCTGGGACCGCAGGTCGGGGCGGCGGGTGGCCTCCAAGCGCAGTTCGAGCATCGCGAGGTAGCCGGCCCGGTCGGCGGTGATGCGGCGGATCAGGTCGTGCATCAGGGCCGTGACCAACGCGCGGTCGCGCGGGGCGCGCAGCAGCTCGTCGAGGATCGCCGCGTCGGGGATGAGCCGGTGGTGGATGTGCCGGGCGGTCTGGTGGAGCAGGTGGTCCCGGTTGGCGAAGTAGTTGGAGGCCGTGCCGTTGGGGACGCCGGCCTGGACGTCGACCGCGCGGAAGGTGAGGCCGCGGGCGCCCTCGCGGGCGAGGACCTCGATGGCGGCGTCGGCGAGGGCGGTGCGGCGGGCGGGGTTCTGGACCATGGGCCGATTCTCTCTCCTGCCACTGCGGGCACTCGGGGCGGTACCGGCACGGGAGGCCGGTTCCAGGAAACCTCTGGCAACCACTACGCCTGGAGTACTATAGTCGTCGTGGTTTGCGGGGCAGGCCGCACCGGCCCGCCCCGACGACCGATCCCGTCCCTTTACCCCAAGGACCTGAATGCGCAAGCTCAGCTACTTCATCGGCGCCACCATCGACGGCTTCATCGCCGCCCCGGACGGTGACTTCGAGTTCTTCATGCCGTACGTCACCGAGGACTTCGCCCCGGTGCTCTTCACGGAGTACCCGGAGACCGTCTTCACCCCCGCCCGCGCGGCGGTCGGCATCGCCGAGGCCCCCAACAAGCGCTTCGACACCGTGCTCATGGGCCGCGGCACCTACGAGCCGGGGCTGGCGGTCGGCTGCCCCAGCCCCTACGCCCACCTGCGGCAGATCGTCTTCTCCCGCACGCTCGGCACCAGCCCGGACCCCGCGGTCGAGGTCACCGCGGAGGACCCGCTGAGCGTCGTCCGCCGCCTGAAGCAGGAGGACGGGCTCGGCATCTGGCTCTGCGGCGGCAGCGACCTGGCCGGTCAGCTGCTGCCCGAGATCGACGAGCTGATCATCAAGCAGTACCCGCTGGTGGCCGGTTCGGGCATCCCGCTGTTCACCGCGGACTTCGCGCCGCGCGCCTTCACGCTCACCGACAGCCGGGTCTTCGAGCGCGGGAACGTCGTGCTCACCTACGAGCGGACGTCCCCTTCGCCGGACGCCCCGGCCGTGCAGGACCCCCCGGCCGTGCAGGACTCCCCGGCTTCCGGCTGACGCTCACCACGAGGCAGACACCCGCGACCACGATCGCCCCGCCCGCCAGGGTGGGGCCGGTCAGCGGCTCGGCGAGGATCAGCCAGCCCAGCAACACCGCGACCACCGGGTTCACGTACGCGTACGTGGCGACCAGCGTCAGCGGGGCGGAGCGCAGCAGCCAGGCGTACGCGGTGAAGGCGAGCAGCGAGCCGAACAGCACCAGGTAGCCCAGGGCCAGCCAGGACCGTCCGGAGACGGCGTCGAGGTCCAGCCCGTGCTGCTCGCCGCGGACCAGTCCGATCAGCAGGTCGCCGAGGCCGCCGGCCAGCATCTGGTACGCGCTCGCAGCGAGCACGTTGCCCGGCATCGGGATCCTCTTGCTCGCGAACGAGCCGACCGCCCAGAGCAGAGTGGCACAGATGATCAGGACCACGCCGAGCGGCTCGATCGACCCGCCGATCGCCGGGGCCGACAGCACGCCGAGGCCGACCAGTCCGAGCGCCACCCCGGCGAGCTCGGCGGGCTTCGGGCGCTCGCCGCCGAAGGCCGTCAGCACCACCATCCACAGCGGGACGGCGGCCACCAGCAGGGCGGCCAGTCCGGAGGGGACGGAGGTCTCGCCCAGGACCACCAGTCCGTTGCCGCCGGTCAGCAGCAGCACGCCGACCAGGGCGGAGGAGGCCAGCTGGCGCCCGCTCACCTTCAGTCCGGCCGGGCCCTGGCGCACCAGCAGGAAGCCGACCAGCAGCAGGCCCGCGGTGAGGAAGCGGGCGGCGGCGGAGAGGAAGGAGGGCATCGTCTCCACGGCGATCCGGATCGCCAGGTAGGTCGATCCCCAGACGACGTAGACCACGGCGAGGGCCAGCCAGACCGTGCCGCCGAGGCGGGTGGCGGGGCGGGCGTCGGCGAGCGCAGGCGGGGTGGGGGCGGTGGGAGTGGAACCGGCGCTGGTGGCCGGTTGCGAGGAGGCGGGCGGTGTCATGTGTGTCCCCCTTGGACGGTGCTGGCCGAACATCCGATATGACAGCGCATCGACACCCCACTGCGCCAGTCGGTATCACGAAGCGGACCGGAGGACGTACCGTGGGCGCTCCCCGGCGAGGAGGTCGAACCCGTGTCCGCATCCGAGGAGGAGCTGCCCTTCTTCGTCTACGGAACCCTGCGCAGCGGCGGCCGCAACCACGCCGTGCACCTCGCCGGGCGCTGCGCCGACATCCGCCCGGCGGCCCTGGACGGCGCCGCGCTGCACGAGGGCCCCGGCTTCCCGTACGCGGTGCCCGACGTGACGCCCGGGCGCCGGATCGTGGGCGAGCTCATCACGGTACGCCCGGGCGCGTACGACGGCGCGCTGGCGGCCCTGGACCTGCTGGAGGAGTGCCGGGCGGACGGGACCGGGCTGTACGTGCGGCGGCGGATGGCGGTACGGACGGCGCCGGACGGCGGGCTCCGGGACGCCTGGGTCTACCTCGCCGGGCCGGATGCCGAGGCGCGGCTGCGCGAGCGGCCGGCGCTGATCGAGTCGGGGGACTGGGCGGACAGGTGACAGATTTCAAAATCTGAACGCTGAAAGTTGTCAGTTGAATGTTGTCAGTTGAATGTTGTCGGCCGACAGTTGTCCGCTGAACACTGTCAACCGAAAGCCGTTGCCCGTCACCTCCCCGCTACCCGCCCCGAACCGCCAGGTAGGCTGCCCCGGCCTGCAGGAACGCTGGACCGAACGACGAGGAGCCACCCGGTGCCCGAGCTGCCACCCACGATCACCGTCGTCGGGATCGGGGCCGACGGCTGGCCCGGCCTCGCCGCCACCTCCCGGGCCGCGCTGCGCGACGCCGAGGTGGTCGTCGGCGGCCCCCGCCAGCTGGACCTGCTCCCCCACGACGAGGTCACCGCCGAGCGCGTCCCCTGGCCGTCCCCGCTGCGCCCGGCCGTCCCCGGGCTGCTCGCCGCCCACGCCGAGCGCCGCGTCACCGTCCTGGCCAGCGGCGACCCGATGTTCTACGGCATCGGCCGCACCCTCGCCGAGACCGTCGGCGCCGACCGGCTGCGCGTCCTGCCGCACCCCTCCTCCGTCTCCATCGCCTGCGCCCGGCTCGGCTGGCCGCTGGAGGCCACCGAGGTGGTCAGCCTGGTCGGCCGTCCGCTGGACACCCTCGCGCTCGCCCTCCACCCCGGCCGCCGCCTGCTGGTGCTCAGCGCCGACGCCGCCACCCCCGCCGCCGTCGCCGCACTGCTCACCGAGCGCGGCTACGGCACCACCCGGCTGCGTGTGCTCGAGAAGCTCGGCCACGCCCGCGAGCGGCAGCTCCACGGCTCCGCCGACGGCTGGCCGCACCCGCCCGGCGACGCACTGAACCTCATCGCCGTCGAACTCGGCGACGGCCCCCGCGGCTCCCTCGTCCCCGGCCTTCCCGACGCCGCGTACGAGAGCGACGGCCAGCTCACCAAGCGCCACATCCGCGCCGCCACCCTCGCCACGCTCGCCCCCTGCCCCGGCGAGCTGCTCTGGGACGTCGGCGGCGGCTCGGGCTCGATCGCCATCGAGTGGCTGCGCGCGCACCGCGACTGCCGGGCCGTCAGCGTCGAGCGCGACCCGGTCCGCGCCGAGCGGATCGCCCGCAACGCCGCCGCGCTCGGCGTGCCCCGGCTGCGCGTGGTGACCGGCCCCGCCCCCGCCGCACTCGCCGAACTCCCCACCCCCGACGCCGTGTTCATCGGCGGCGGCCTCACCGCGCCCGGCCTGCTGGACAGTTGCTGGGCCGCACTGCGCCCGGGCGGCCGGCTGGTCGCCAATACCGTGACCCTGGAGTCCGAGGCCCTGCTCACCGAGTGGTACCGGCGCCACGGCGGCGAGCTCGTCAAGCTGGCCGTCGCCCACGCCGTCCCGGTGGGCGGCTTCACCGGGTGGCGCCAGGCCATGCCGGTCACCCAGTGGTCCGCCGTCAAGCCCGACACCCCCCAGGAGGACGCCTCGTGACCGTCTACTTCATCGGAGCCGGCCCGGGTGCCGCCGACCTGATCACCCTGCGCGGCCAGCGGATCCTGGCCCGCGCCGAGGTCTGCCTGTACGCCGGCAGCCTCGTCCCGCAGGAGCTGTTGGAGGAGTGCCCGGCCGGGGCCCGCCTGATCGACACCGCGCAGCTCAACCTGGACCAGATCATCGCCGAGACGGTCGCCGCCCACCGCGAGGGCAAGGACGTCGCCCGGCTGCACTCCGGCGACCCGTCGGTGTTCTCCGCCGTCGCCGAGCAGATGCGCCGGCTGGACGCGGCGGGCATCCCGTACGAGGTCGTCCCCGGCGTGCCCGCCTTCGCCGCCGCCGCGGCCGCGCTGAAGCGGGAGCTGACCGTGCCGACCGTCGGCCAGACCGTCATCCTCACCCGGATCGCCAAGCGCGCCACCCCGATGCCCGAGGGCGAGGACCTCGCCACCCTCGGCCGCAGTGGCGCCCTGCTGGTGCTGCACCTGGCCGCCGGGTACGTGGACGACGTCGTCGAGCAGCTGCTCCCGCACTACGGCGCCGACTGCCCGGCCGCCGTCGTCGCGATGGCCAGCCGCCCCGACGAGCTGGTGCTGCGCGGCACCGTCGGCGACATCGCCGAGCAGGTCAAGGCGGCGGGTGTGGTCCGCACCGCCGTCATCATCGTCGGCCGCACGCTCGCCGCCGAGCAGTTCCGCGACAGCCACCTCTACTCGGCGGACCGCGAGCGCCCGCACGAGTCCTGCGGGGCGTGATGCGCCACCTGCTCATCCTCGGCGGGACGACGGAGGGCCGGGAGCTGGCCGCCGCGCTCGACGGCCGCCCCGGCCTGCGGGTCACCAGCTCGCTGGCCGGCCGGGTCGCCCGACCCCGGCTGCCCGCCGGGGAGGTGAGGATCGGCGGCTTCGGCGGCCCGGACGGCCTGGCCGAGTGGCTGCGCGGCGAACGGGTGGACGCCGTCGTGGACGCCACCCACCCGTTCGCCGCCGGCATCTCGCAGAACGCCGCCCTCGCGGCCGCCGCCACCGGCGTGCCGCTGCTGGTCCTGCGCCGCCCGGGCTTCACACCCGTCGACGGGGACCGCTGGCTGCCCGTCCCCTCGCTCGCCGCCGCGGCCGACCTGCTGCCGCGGCGCGGGGAGCGGGTGTTCCTCACCACCGGCCGGCAGAGCGTCGCCGCCTTCGCCCACGTCGACGGGGTCCACTTCGTCTCCCGCTCGGTCGACCCGCCCGAGCCGCCGCTGCCGCCCTCCTTCGAAGTCCTGCTGGACCGCGGCCCGTTCACGGTCCACGGGGAGGAGAAACTGCTGCGCGCGCACGACATCGACATCCTGGTCACCAAGGACAGCGGCGGCGCCGCGACCGCGCCCAAGCTGACCGCCGCCCGCGGACTGCGGCTGCCCGTCATCATCGTGGAGCGTCCGCCGGTACCGGACGGCCTGCCGGTCGTACCGGACGTCGGGGGCGCGGTGCGCTGGCTGGAGCGGTCGGGCTGAGTGCGGCCCGTCCGGGCCATGCGCTCCGTGGGGTCCGTGCGCTCCGTGTGCTGGCACCCTCCGGGCTCTCCCTGCTCGGTCTGGTCCGGCACCTCGCCGAGGTGGAGCGCAGCTGGTTCCGCAACATCTTCGCCGACGAGGGCGTGCCCGGCTTCCGGAAGAACCCCGACGGCTCCTTCGCCGAGTTCGACGTCGAGACCGCCGACCCGGAGGAGGCCTTCGCGACCTGGCGCCGCGAGTGCGCCCACGCCCGGGAACTCGTCGCTGCCGCAGAGTCGTTGGACGTCCGGGGCCACTACGGCGAGGAGGTCTACTCGCTGCGCTGGATCCTCACCCACATGATCGAGGAGTAGGCCCGCCGCAACGGCCACGCCGACCTCCTGCGCGAACACCTCGACGGCACCGTCGGCGAGTAGCGCCACCGGGACCGGGACGGCACCGGAGCGGCAGGTCGGCACCGGAAGGGCGCGGCGGCACCGGAGGGAGCAGGATGCGCACCGGCCAGAAGGAAAGCGGCACCCCGGGGCCGTCGGCTCCCTGGAACGAGATCGTCCCCGGGTTGTGGATGGGCGGGCACTACTACACCCCGCCCGGCGGCGGGCGGGAACTCGCCGTCGTCCGCGACGAGTTCGACCTGGTGGTCAGCCTGTTCACACTCCGGGGCCACGGTCCGGCGGCGGGAGTGGAGCATGTCGTCCGCGAGGTGCCCGACGACCGGCTGTCCCCCGACCGGCTCCGGGCCGTGCAGGAGGCCGCGGAGCTCACGGCGGCGGCCGTCCGCGGGGGCCGCCGGACGCTGGTGCGCTGCCACTCGGGTTACAACCGCTCGGGCCTGGTGGTGACACAGGCGCTGGTCGGCCTCGGCCGGGAGACCGGCGAGGCGGTTCGGCTGGTGCGGGAGCGGCGGTCGCCCTGGGCGCTGAACAACCCGGTGTTCGTGGAGTACCTGAACACCGGGTTGGACGCCGCCATCCTGCTGGCCGGGCTCAACGAGTGAGGCTGGTCAGCAGGATGACGTGCCGTCAGCTGTGGGCGCGCCCGATCAGATGTCGCGGAAGGTCTCGATCTGGGCGCCGATCGAGTTGAGGCGCTCGGCGAGGTCCTCGTAGCCGCGGTTGATGACGTAGACGTTGCGCAGGACCGAGGTGCCCTGGGCGGCGAGCATCGCGAGGAGGATGACGACGGCCGGGCGCAGGGCCGGCGGGCACATCATCTCGGCGGCGCGCCAGCGGGTGGGCCCCTGGACCAGGACGCGGTGCGGGTCGAGGAGCTTGACGTCCGCGCCGAGCCGGGTCAGCTCGGTGAGGTAGATCGCGCGGTTGTCGTAGACCCAGTCGTGGATCATCGTGGTGCCGTGCGCGGCCGCGGCGATGGCGGCGAAGAACGGCACGTTGTCGATGTTGATGCCGGGGAACGGCATCGGGTGGATGGTGTCGATCGGCGCGGTCAGCTTGGAGGGCCGCACGGTGAGGTCGACCAGCCGGGTGTGGCCGTTGTGGGCCCGGTACTCGGGGGTGCGGTCGTAGTCGAGGCCCATGCCCTCGAGCACCGCGAGCTCGATCTCCAGGAACTCGATCGGCACCCGGCGGATCGTCAGCTCGGAGGAGGTGACGACGGCGGCGGCGAGCAGGCTCATCGCCTCCACCGGGTCCTCGGCCGGGGTGTAGTCGACGTCGCAGGTGATCTCCGGGACGCCGTGCACGGTGAGGGTGGTGGTGCCGATGCCCTCGATCTTGACGCCCAGCTCCTCCAGGAAGAAGCAGAGGTCCTGGACCATGTAGTTGGGCGAGGCGTTGCGGATGACGCTCACGCCGTCGTGGCGGGCGGCGGCCAGCAGGGCGTTCTCGGTGACGGTGTCCCCGCGCTCGGTCAGCACGATCGGGCGGTCCAGCGGGGCGCCCGGCTCGACCGAGGCGTGGTAGGCGCCGCCGGTGGTGGCGACCTCCAGGCCGAAGCGCCGCAGCGCGGTCAGGTGCGGCTGGACGGTGCGGGTGCCGAGGTCGCAACCGCCCGCGTACGGGATGGCGAAGTGCTCGGCGCGGTGCATCAGCGGGCCGAGGAACATCAGCACGCTGCGGGTGCGGCGGGCGGCCTCGACGTCCATCGCGGCGAGGTCCAGCTCGACCGGCGGGGTGAGTTCGAGGTCGCGGCCGTCGTTGATCCAGCGGCTCTTGACGCCGATGCTGGTGAGCACCTCGAGGATGCGGTAGACCTCCTCGATCCGGGCGACGCTGCGGATCGTGGTGCGGCCGGTGGTCAGCAGCGAGGCGCAGAGGATCGCGACGCAGGCGTTCTTGCTGCTGCGGACGTCGATCGCGCCGGAGAGGCGGGTGCCGCCGGCCACGCGCAGGTGCATCGGGCCGGAGTAGCCGAGGGAGACGATCTCGCTGTCGAGGGCTTCGCCGATGCGGGCGATCATCTCAAGGCTGACGTTCTGCTTGCCCTGTTCGATGCGGTTGACCGCGCTCTGGCTGGTGCCGAGTGCCTCGCCGAGCTGCGCCTGGGACCAGCCGCGGTGCTGGCGCGCGGTACGGATGAGGGTGCCGATACGGGTGAGGTAGTCGCCTGTCACCCGGCAGACCATATCTCATGGTTGAGATGGCGAAAGAATCAAGACCGGGCGCGGCGCCATCTTTGTCCGTTTCTCACCCCGTATGGGAGTCAGATCTTCACATCACCGCGCGATATTACTGAGCTTCCGCTGTACGGGCGCGGCACCCGACTCGACGCCCCCCGGGGGCGAGCAGTTCCCTCAGGGCCCCAGCGGTTCGGCCCGGCCGACGATGGTGCCCGCGCGGTCGATGCAGATGACGTCCACCGCGACCGGCGAGCCCAGCAGCACGCCGAGCGCCGTCGCCCGGGCCGCCTCGGCCACCAGGTCCCCGAGCGGAACACCCGCCGCGCGGCACAGCTGCACCGCCTCCAGGCCGGTGTTGGCCGCCGCCACCGCCGCGACCAGCGCCTCGTCCGCCCCGCCCTGCCGGGCCAGTCCCGCCAGATACCCCTTGTCCACCTGGGAGCGCGCCGAGTGCAGGTCCAGGTGGCCGGCCGCGAGCTTGGAGAGCTTGGCGAAGCCGCCCGCGATGGTCAGCCGGGGCACCGGGTGGCGCTTCAGGTATTTGAGCACGGCACCGGCGAAGTCGCCCATGTCCAGCAGCGCGTCCTCGGGCAGCCCGTGCACCGCGATCGCGACCTTCTCCGAGGTCGAACCGGTGCAGCCGGCCACGTGCGTGCGTCCCGCCGCCCGGGCCACGTCCACGCCGCGGCGGATGGAGTCGATCCAGGCCGAGCAGGAGTAGGGGACGACGATCCCGGTGGTGCCGAGGATCGACAGGCCGCCGAGGATGCCGAGCCGCGGGTTCCAGGTCGAGCGGGCGATCTCCTCGCCGTGGTCGACGGAGATCTCGACCACCACGTCCCCGCTGCCGCCGTGCTCGGCGGCCACCTCGGCGACCGCGTCCCGGATCATCTGCCGGGGCACCGGGTTGATCGCGGGCTCGCCGACGGGCAGCGGCAGACCGGCCTTGGTGACCGTCCCCACTCCGGGACCGGCCCGGAACACCACCCCGGCACCGGGCTCGCCTGGCCGCACGGTCGAGCGGATCAGCGCGCCGTGGGTGACGTCGGGGTCGTCGCCGGCGTCCTTGACCACCCCGGCCATGGCGCTGACCGGCCGGCGCCCCTCGGCGCCCAGCCCCTCGGCGCCCAGCCCCTCGGCGCCCAGCCCCTCGGCGGCGAGCCCCTCGGCGGCGAGCGCGAAGGCGGGCTGCTGGCCCTTGGGCAGGGTGATGACCACCGGGTCGGGGAACTCGCCGGTGAGCAGCGCGGTGTAGGCGGCCTTGGTGGCGGCGGTGGCGCAGGCGCCCGTGGTCCAGCCGTGCCGCAGACCGCTGCTCTTCAGCTGGCCGGCCCGGCCTCCCGCCTCGGCTCCCGCTGCGGCCACCTGCGCCTCACTCCCGACCACGTCCGAACACGCCCGACCCGGCCACCCCGGCCGTACCTGCAGATTCTCCCCCATCCGCCCCACCGCGCCGCGACCGGGGAGGAGCGCGGGGGCGCTGCGCACGGGCCGCCGACGGGACTGCGGCCGGAGTTCTCGAACTGTTCCATGCACCGCTCTCCCGCAACATGGCTACCAACGAGTAATCTGTCGCTCCGTTACTTAGCGGGTTCATGACGTGGTCCGGCAACCGGGACACCCGGCCGGGCCATCAGTATGTGGGGGTTTTCTGTGGCAGGAATGAGTCGGCGCACCTTCCTCACCGGTACGTCGGTGGCCGCCGCGTGGTCGGCCTTGTCGTTGGGCGGCGCGCAGTTCGCCTCGGCCGCGACGCGCGACCAGGCGCTGGCGACCACGGCCGCGCGGGCGGTCAAGGTCACCGGGACCACGCTGGAGCAGGTGGCCACGCCGGTCGGCACCGGCGGCTACAAGCGACTGACGGCCGGTCCGGGCTGGCCGTTGGTGGTGCGCGGCGAGCTGGCCGCGCCGAGCGCCGGACGGGACGACCGCCGTACCGGACTGGCCAGCTTCGTCCAGTTCAGCGACCTGCACCTGGTGGACACCGAGTCCCCGGTGCGCTTCGAGTACCTGGCCCGGTTCAACGGCAGCGCGTACCGGCCGCAGGAGGCCCTGAACGCCCGCGGCGTCTCGGCCCTCGTCGAGCGGGTCAACTCGCTCGACGGCGGCCCCTACACCGGGATGCCGTTCAGCATGGTGATGGCCACCGGTGACAACACCGACAACCACGAGCTCGCCGAACTCGACTGGTACCTCAAGGTCATGGGCGGCGGCCGGCTCGCCCAGAACACCGGCGACCCGACCCGCTACGAGGGCGTCCAGAACTCCGGCAACTCGGCTTATTGGAACCCCGAACTCTCCTACAACGACGGCTACAAGACGCTGGGCTTCCCGCAGGTCCCCGGGTTCCTCTCCGCCGCCGGGCGCCCCTTCGACGCGCCGGGCCTGCGCACGCCCTGGTACACGACGGTCGGCAACCACGACGACAGCATCGAGGGCTCGCTGCCCGACCTCGGGCTGCTCAACGACCTCTACACCGGCCAGTACAAGCTGGAGGGCTGCGACGACGCCACCGCCGCCCAGCTGATGGACTCGCTGCGCCGCGACCCGGCGGGCGCCGTGCTGCTGCTCGCCAAGCTGATAGCCGACGGCGAGGCGGTGCGCCGGATCACCCCGGACGAGCGCCGCAAGCCGTTCACGCTCAAGGAGTTCGCCAAGGCCCACCTGGACCCGACGGTCACCGGCGCGGGCCCGTACGGGCACGGCTTCACCTCGGACATGGTGAGCAGCGGCAAGCTCTACTACACCTTCCGCATCTCGGAGAAGGTGGTCGGCATCAGCCTGGACACCACCAACCAGGCCGGGTTCGCCGACGGTTCGCTGGGCACCGCGCAACTGCGCTGGCTGGAGCAGCAGTTGAAGGCGCACAGCGGGCACTGGTACGACACCAACGGGAACCGGGTGACGGGTGGCAGCACGGACGACGTGATCCTGCTCTTCAGCCACCACACCAGCACCTCGATGGGCAACCTGCTGCCGGACCCGCGGAACATCTTCGAGAAGCGGCACGACGGCAACGAGCTGGTGACGCTGCTGCAGCGCTACCCGAACGTGGTCGCGTGGGTGAACGGGCACACCCACATGAACAAGATCACGCCGCACGGCCACGCGGTGCCGGAGCGGGCGTTCTGGGAGATCAACACCGCCTCGCACATCGACTACCCGCAGCACGGCCGGATCATCGAGGTCGTGGACAACGGGGACGGCACGCTCTCCCTGTTCACCACGCTGATCGAGTCCTCCGCGCCGTACGGGACGGACTTCGGCAGCACCTCAGACGCCAACCTCGCGGCGCTCTACCGCGAGCTGTCGTACAACGACCCGAACGGGCGGGTGACGGCCCTGCTCGGCGCGGGCGAGGACCACAACACGGAGCTGGTCATCGCCAAGCCGACCCGGTGACGGGCCGGCGGCCGGCTGCCGGCTGGCGGCAGCTGACCGCTGACGGCTGACGGCTGACGGCTGACGGACAACAGCCGACCGCCGCGAACAGGAAACAAAAGACAGATGACAGCTGACAGATTTCGTAATCTGTCAGCTGTCATCTGTCATCCATCAGCTGTCGGTCGTCAGTCGCCCACCGTCACGCCTCCGGGTACCGGCGGGGCGTCCAGACGACCTCCACGCCGCCGCCGCGCTCGACCGCCCGGGTCTGCGAGGAGCCGATCAGCAGGATCGTCCGCATGTCGACCAGCGACGGGTCCAGCTCGCCGAGCCGGACGATCCGCACCCGCTCGGTCGGGCCGCCGACGTCGCGCGCCATGACCACCGGAGTCTCCGGCGCCCGGTACTCCAGCAGCAGGTCCCGGGCGAGGCCGACCTGGGTGGTGCGGGACTGCGAGCCGGGGTTGTACAGCGCCAGCACCAGGTCCGCCTCGGCGGCGGCGCGCAGCCGCGTGGCCACCGCGTCCCAGGGCTTGAGCCGGTCCGAGAGCGACACCGTCGCGTAGTCGTGCCCGAGCGGGGCGCCGGCCCGGGAGGCGGCCGCGTGCGCGGCGGTCATCCCCGGCAGGACCCGCACCGGGACGTCCCGGTAGGCCTCCTCGCAGGCGACCTCCAGCACGGCGGTGGCCATCGCGAACACGCCCGGGTCACCGGAGGAGACCACCGCGACCCGGTGCCCGCGCCGGGCGAGGTCCAGCGCGTACTCGGCGCGCTCCGACTCCACCTTGTTGTCCGAGCCGTGCCGCCGCTGCCCCGGGCGCTCCGGCACCCGGGCCAGGTAGGTGGTGTAGCCGACCAGGTCGGTGGCCTCGGCCAGGGCGCCGCGCGCCTCGGGGGTGAGCCAGAGCGGTCCGGCCGGTCCGGTGCCGACGACGGTCACGCTGCCCATGCCGTCCGACAGCCGCACCTCGGGCTCCAGCGGCGCGACCTTGCTCGGCAGCACCGCCACCGAGAAGTACGGCACCGTCTCGCCGTCGACCTCGGCGAGCGGCGCGATGCGCTCCCCCGCCATGAAGGCCCGCTCGACGTACTGGGCGTCGGCCAGCCGCCCGGCCCGCTCCAGGGCCCGGCGGACGGTCGGGAAGGTGCGACCCAGCTTCATGATCACGGCGGAGTCCGCTGCCGCGATCCGCGCCGTCAGCTCCTCCTCGGGCAGCGTGCCGGGGATGACGGTGAGCGTCTCCTCGGCCTCGGTCAGCGGCTGTCCGAGCCGGGCTGCCGCAGCGCTGACCGAGGTCACGCCGGGCACCACCTCGGTCGGGTAGCGGTGCGCGAGCCGCTTGTGCATGTGCTGGTAGGAGCCGTAGAAGAGCGGGTCCCCCTCGGCAAGGACGACGACGTCGCGCCCGGCGTCCAGGTGGGCGGCCAGCCGGGCGGCGGCCTCCTCGTAGAAGTCGTCCAGCGCGCCCCGGTAGCCGCCGGGGTGGTCGGTGGTCTCGACGGTGAGCGGGTAGACCAGCTTCTCCTCGATCTGGCCACCCGTCAGATACCGCTCGGCGATGGAGCGCGCGATGGAGCGGCCGTGCCGGGCACTGTGGTACGCCACCACGTCGGCTTTGCCGATGAGTTCGGCGGCGCGGACGGTCACCAGCGACGGATCTCCCGGGCCAAGCCCGACGCCGTACAGCCGTCCGACCGGGGATTCCTGATGAACGGTCACTCTTCTTCGCTCGCAATCGCGTTGATGGCGGCGGCGGCCATCGCGCTGCCGCCTCGCCGGCCGCGCACCACCAGGTGCTCCAGGCCGGACGGGTGCTCGGCCAGGGCCTGCTTGGACTCGGCGGCACCGATGAAGCCGACCGGGACGCCGATCACCGCGGCAGGCCGCGGCGCGCCCGCCTCGATCATCTCCAGCAGCCGGAACAGCGAGGTCGGCGCGTTGCCGACGGCGACCACCGCGCCCCCCAGCCGGGGCAGCCACAGCTCCATGGCGGCGGCGCTGCGGGTGTTGCCCATCGCGCGGGCGAGCTCGGGCACCGACGGGTCGGTGAGGGTGCAGACCACCTCGTTGTCGGCGGGCAGCCGCTTGCGGGTCACGCCGCTCGCGACCATGTTGACGTCGCAGAGAATCGGCGCACCGGCGTGCAGCGCGGCGCGCGCGGAGGCGACCACGCCGGGCGAGTACACCAGGTCCTCGACCAGGTCGACCATCCCGCAGGCGTGGATCATCCGCACCGCGACCTGGGAGACGTCCGCCGGAAGGGCGGCCAGATCGGCCTCCGCACGGATGGTGGCAAAGGACTGGCGGTAGATGGACGCGCCGTCCTTCTCGTACTCGATCACTTCGTGGTCCTCCTGGCCTCGGCGACCGCCTCGGCCATCTCCTCGTTCGTCACCTCGGCGGCCGTGGGCGCGGCCGCCGGTCCGTTCACCGTCACGCGGTAGCCGTGCCCCGTGGCGAGCACGTCCACCCATCGCCCGGCCGGGTGGCCGCAGCGCCGTTCACAGCCCGACCAGTGGACGGGCAGCAGCACGCCGGACGCCCCGTCGCCCGGGCTACCGCCGACGGCGTCCAGCGCCCGGGCCGCGTCCGAGCGGACGTCGGCGAGCGACCTGGCACACCCTGGCAGCCCGGTGCAGGCGGTGGCCCGCTCCCAGGGCGAGCCCGGCTCGGTACGGAATCCGGCCTCGGCGAGCCCGGGCAGCCGGTCGGCCGGCGCACCCGGCAGGACCACACCGCGCCAGGGCGTCAGCCGCAGCCCACCAGCGGAAGCACCGGAACCGCCGGAAGTACCGGGACCCCCGGAATCAGCGGAAGTACCGGAAGCAGCCGACGCGGCGACCAGCGCCCGCCACTGCGCGGCGCTCGCGCGCCCGAAGCGCAGGCCCACCGAGAGCCCGCCGGGCAGCACGCCCACGGCGGGCGCCGCACCGGTGAAGGCGGGCAGCGGCACCGGGCCGTCCGGCAGCAGGTCGGGCACCTCGCGCAGGTGCCAGGCCTTGCGCCCGCTGGTCCGCAGCGCGTCCAGGAAGGAGCGGGCCGCCTCCAGCACGGCCGTCACCTCCCGTCCGGCCTCGACCGGGTGCCCATGGCCGGAGCGCCCGAGGCGCAGCACGGCGGGCCGGTCCGGGTCAGCGGCGGTGGCGCCCCGTGAAGGTGAGCCTGCGATCAATGTCACATCGGCGTCGAGCGCGGCGACGTCGCCCCGCCCGTCGTCCAGCGCGAACAGGAACTTGCCGGAGAGCCCGGCCGCCCAGTCGCTCGCGCACAGCCGCGCGTCCAGTTCCCGTACCCAGGCCTGGACATCGGCGGAGGGGGCGCCGTCCAGCCCCGCCAGCGGCGAGGCGACGATGTTGCGGACCCGCTCATGGGTGTCCGAGGGCAGCAGGCCGACGGCGCGCAGCCGCTCGGCGAGTTCCGCCCCGCACTGCGCGGCCAGGCCGCGCAGTTGGACGTTGCCGCGCGAAGTGGTCTCCAACTCCCCGTCGCCCAGGGCCTCGGCGGCCTCGGCCAGTGCGAGCGCCTGACGGTCCGTCAGCAGCCCTCCGGGCAGGCGGATCCGGGCCAGGGCGCCGTCGTCGGCGGGGTGCAGACGCAGTGCCCCGGGGCAGGCGTCCGCGCGCCCCCGGTCGGGCACCTCCCGGTCGGGCACGGCGGCGCCCGGCGCGGTGGCGTCGGGTGTCGGTGGCATGGCGGCGAGCATACAGATGATCCGATCGGTTGCCTCCGTCCGCTGCATCACACTCCGGCGCACCCGCCGCACGCGCCGGGCGGGCGTCCCGGGGCGGCGGAGCCCGTGCACCGAGCAGCCGGAGCGCGCGGCCGAAAGCTCACTCTCCCCCAGGTCAGCCGCACCCCGTACGATGCTGGGCGGACGGTCCCGGCGGACCGTCCGCACGCCAGCGACGGCGCAGGGGAGGAAACCGGTGCAAGCCCGGTGCGGTCCCGCCACTGTGACCGCGGTTCACCGGGAAGCCGGTCGGCCGCGGGAGCCAGGAACTCCTGCCGTCCTCCACCGGCCCGGGGCGCGGACCCCGAGGAAGGCAGAAATGCACCAGCGCTGTCGCATGCCCGCGCACGCGTCCACGGCCGTCGGCACCACGGCCGACCCGGCCCGAACGACGGCCGACCCGGCCCGCACCACGGCCCACCGGGCCCGAACGACGGCCGCTCAGGCCGATTCCACGGCCGTCCCGGCCACCGACGAGGCCGGGAGGGCCTTCGCATGATCCTGCTGCTGTCGACGTCCGACACCGACCTGCTCAGTGCCCGCGCTTCCGAGGGCCCGGTGCGCTACCGGCTCGGCAACCCGGCCCGGCTCACCCCCGAGGACCTGCCCGCGCTGCTGGAGGGCACCGACCTCGTCGTGGTCCGCCTGCTCGGCGGGCGCCGCGCCTGGCAGGAGGGCCTGGACGCGCTGCTGGCCGGCCCCCGCCCGGTGGTGGTGCTGACCGGTGAGCAAGCCCCCGACGCCCAGCTGATGGAGCTGTCCACCGTCCCGGCCGGCATCGCCGCCGAGGCGCACGCCTACCTCGCCCACGGCGGCGCGGCCAACCTGGCCGAGCTGGGCGCCTTCCTCTCCGACACCGTGCTGCTGACCGGCCACGGCTTCGCCCCGCCCGCCTCCGCGCCCGCCTGGGGTCCGCTGGAGCGCGAAGCCCGTACGACCGAGGGCCCGACGGTCGCGGTGCTCTACTACCGCGCCCACCACATGAGCGGCAACACCGCCTTCGTGGAGACGCTCTGCCGGGCCGTCGAGGACGAGGGCGCCCGGGCCAAGGCCTACTACTGCGCCTCGCTGCGCGGCGCCGAGCCGGAGCTGCTGGCCGCGCTGGGCGAGGCCGACGCGATCGTCACCACCGTGCTCGCGGCCGGCGGCACCCGCCCGGCCGACGCGCAGGCCGGCGGCGACGAGGAGGCCTGGGACGCGGGCGCGCTGGCCGCGCTGGACCGCCCGATCCTGCAGGCGCTCTGCCTGACCTGGTCGCGCGCGCAGTGGGAGGCCAGCGACGACGGCCTGTCCCCGCTGGACACCGCCACCCAGGTCGCCGTGCCGGAGTTCGACGGCCGCCTGATCACCGTCCCGTTCTCCTTCAAGGAGCTGGACGAGGACGGCCTGACCGTCTACGCCGCCGACCCGGAGCGCGCCGCCCGCGTCGCCGGCACCGCCGTCAGCCACGCCCGGCTGCGGTACGTCCCGGCCGCCGAGCGCCGCCTCGCGCTCGTGCTGTCCGCGTACCCGACGAAGCACGCCCGGGTCGGCAACGCCGTCGGCCTGGACACCCCCGCGAGCGCCGTCCGCCTGCTGCACCGGCTGCGCGAGGAGGGCATGGACCTCGGCGACGACCTGCCCGGCCTGGACGACGCCGCCGGGGACGGGTCCGAGGACGGACCCGGGGGCGGACACGAGGGCGACGCGATCATCCACGCCCTGATCGCGGCCGGCGGCTACGACCAGGACTGGCTCACCGAGGACCAGTTGGCCCGCAACCCGGTGCGCATCCCCGCCGCCGACTACCGCCGCTGGTACGCCACCCTCCCGCAGGCGCTGCGCGAGCAGGTCGAGGAGCACTGGGGTCCGGCGCCCGGCGAGCTGTACGTCGACCGCTCGCAGAACCCGGACGGCGACATCGTGCTGGCCGCGATCCGCTCCGGCAACCTGCTGGTCCTGATCCAGCCGCCGCGCGGCTTCGGCGAGAACCCGGTCGCCATCTACCACGACCCCGACCTGCCGCCGAGCCACCACTACCTGGCCGCCTACCGCTGGATCGAGGCCGCGCAGGAGGACGGCGGCTTCGGCGCCCACGCCGTGATCCACCTCGGCAAGCACGGCAACCTGGAGTGGCTGCCCGGCAAGACGGCCGCGCTGTCCGCCGAGTGCGGCCCGGACGCCGTCCTCGGCAACCTCCCGCTGGTCTACCCCTTCCTGGTCAACGACCCGGGCGAGGGCACCCAGGCCAAGCGCCGCGCCCACGCCACCCTGGTCGACCACCTCGTGCCGCCGATGGCCCGCGCCGACTCCTACGGCGACATCGCGCGCCTGGAGCAGCTGCTGGACGAGCACTCCAACATCGCCGCGATGGACCCGGCCAAGCTGCCCGCCATCCGCGCGCAGATCTGGACCCTGATCCAGGCCGCCAAGCTCGACCACGACCTCGGTCTGGACGAGCGCCCCGAGGACGACGGCTTCGACGACTTCCTGCTGCACGTCGACGGCTGGCTCTGCGAGGTCAAGGACGCCCAGATCCGCGACGGCCTGCACGTCCTCGGCCAGGCGCCGACCGGCACCGACCGGGTCAACATCGTGCTCGCCATCCTGCGCGCCCGACAGATCTGGGGCGGCGTCAGCGCCCTGCCCGGCCTGCGCGAGGCGCTCGGCCTGGACGAGGCTGCGCTGACCCTCGGCGCCACCGACGCCGCCGAGGCCAAGGCCCGCGCCCTGGTCGAGGCGATGGAGGCGGAGGACTGGGCGCCCGAGGCGGTCGAGAAGGTCGCCGCCGGGCTGCCGGAGGCCGTCCACGACGTGCTGGCCTTCGCCGCCACCCAGGTGGTGCCGCGCCTGGCCGCGACCACCGACGAGCTGGACGCCGTGCTGCACGCGCTGCAGGGCGGCTTCGTCCCCGCCGGGCCCTCCGGCTCCCCGCTGCGCGGTCTGGTCAACGTGCTGCCGACCGGCCGCAACTTCTACTCCGTCGACCCGAAGGCCGTCCCCAGCAAGCTCGCCTGGGAGACCGGGCAGGCGCTCGCCGCCTCGCTGATCGAGCGGTACACCGCCGACAACGACGGCGCCTACCCGCCCTCGGTCGGGCTCTCGCTCTGGGGCACCAGCGCGATGCGCACCGCCGGCGACGACATCGCCGAGGCCTTCGCCCTGCTGGGCGTGCGCCCGGTCTGGGACGACGCCTCGCGCCGGGTCACCGGTCTGGAGCCGATCCCGCTCGCCGAGCTGGGCCGCCCGCGCATCGACGTGACGCTGCGCATCTCCGGCTTCTTCCGTGACGCCTTCCCGCACGTGGTCGCCCTGCTGGACGACGCGGTGCGCCTGGCCGCCGCCCAGGAGGAGGCCGACGCGGACAACTTCGTGCGGGCGCACGTCCAGGCCGACCTCGCGGTCCACGGCGACGAGCGCAAGGCCACGGTCCGCGTCTTCGGCTCCCGCCCGGGCACGTACGGGGCGGGCCTGCTCCAGCTGATCGACAGCCGCGACTGGCGCACCGACGCCGACCTCGCCGAGGTGTACACGGTCTGGGGCGGCTACGCGTACGGCCGCGGGCTGGACGGGCGGCCGGCCCGCGAGGAGATGGAGACCGCGTACAAGCGGATCACCGTCGCCGCCAAGAACACCGACACCCGCGAGCACGACATCGCCGACTCGGACGACTACTTCCAGTACCACGGCGGCATGGTGGCCACCGTCCGTGCCCTCACCGGCAAGGCGCCGACCGCCTACATCGGCGACTCCACCCGCCCGGAGACGGTCCGCACCCGGACGCTGACCGAGGAAGCCGCCCGCGTCTTCCGCGCCCGTGTGGTCAACCCGCGCTGGATCGAGGCGATGCGCCGCCACGGCTACAAGGGCGCCTTCGAGATGGCCGCGACGGTCGACTACCTGTTCGGCTACGACGCCACGACGGGCGTGGTCGCGGACTGGATGTACGAGAAGCTGACCCAGGAGTACGTGCTCGACCCGGTCAACCGGGAGTTCCTCGCGGGCGCCAACCCGTGGGCGCTGCACGGGATCAGCGAGCGCCTGCTGGAGGCGGCGAGCCGCGGGCTGTGGGAGCAGCCTGACCCGGAGCTGATCGCGCAGCTGCAGGCCGCGTTCCTGGAGACGGAAGGGGACCTGGAGGGCGGCGAGGGCTGAGGGTCCAGCGCTCGGACAGCCGTTCGGGCAGCCGCTCAGGCGGCTGTTCGGGCGGCCGTTCGGGCGGCCGTTCGAAAGGTGGGTCGCCACCTCACTGTTGGTGCACCCGTCGTCCATTCGGGTGACGGGCGCACTGGTGGCGCAGGCCGTCCAAGCGGACAATACGGGGCATGCCGCGCCGCATCGCTCCCACCAGCCCAGCCCTGAGCACGACCCCCGCGGACCGGGCGGGGGAACCGGCGCAAGCCCGGCAACGGGAGGCGCACGCGCCGCACCGGTACCGGGCGCGGTGCGGGGCGCTGGCGGCCGGGGCGGTGCCGGTGCTCGCGTTCCCGGCGCCCGGGCAGGCCTGGCTGGCGTGGGTCGCGCTCGTCCCCGGGCTGCTGCTGATGCAGCGGGCCCCCGGCGGGCGGGAGGCGGCGGTGCGCGGGTGGTGGTTCGGGGCCGGGTTCATCCTGACCGCGATGTACTGGCTGGTGCCGTCCATCGGGCCCGGACTGCCGGTGCTCGCCGTGCTGTTCGGGGCGCTGCAGGGCGCCGTCGGGTACGCCGTGCACCAGCTGCTGCGCCCGCCGCTGACCGCCCGTCGGGCACTGCTCGCGCTGCTGGTCGTCCCCGCGGTCTGGGTGTCCGCCGAGTACGCGCGCTCCTGGCCGGCGCTGGGCGGACCGTGGGCACTGCTCGGCGCCACCCAGTGGCAGCACCCAGCGATCCTCGGGCTGGCCTCGACGGGCGGGATCTGGCTGGTCAGCGCGGCGGTGGCGGCGGTGAACACCGGGGTGCTGATCGCGCTGACCGCGGCGCACTGGCGGCCCCGGGCCGTCGCCGCGTCGGCGGCGGTGCTGGCGCTGGCCTCCGGTCCGGCACTGTTCGCGTTGCGCGAGGCGCCCGTCGGGGCGGGAGCCGTCACGGTGGCGCTGGTCCAGCCCGGCATCGTCGAGGACCCGCAGGCCCGGTTCGACGCGAGCGCGCGGGCCACCGCCGCGCTGGTCGGACAGCCGGTGGACCTGGTGGTCTGGGGCGAGAGCAGCACCACCGCCGACCTCGACCACGACCCGGCCGCGCTGGACGCGCTGCGCACACTCGCCGCGACCACCGGTGCCCGGATCATCGCCGGGGAGGACGCGCGCAAGGCGGACGGGCGGATCTCCAAGGACGCGGTGCTGATCTCCCCGACGGGCGTGCTGGACCGCTACCGCAAGATCCGGCTGGTGCCGTTCGGCGAGTACATCCCGCTGCGGCCGGCGCTCGGCTGGATCGCCGGGGTCAGCCGGGCGGCGGGCGAGAACCGGGCGCCCGGCACCGCGTTCCACCTGCTTCCGGCCACCGACCGAACGGGCGCGCCGCTGCCGGTCGGGGCGCTGATCTGCTTCGAGTCGGCCTTCCCCGACATGGCCCGCACCGCCGCGCGGGACGGCGCCCGGGTGCTGGTCTACCAGTCGTCGACCTCGACCTTCCAGCGCACCTGGGCGCCCGAGCAGCACGTCTCGCTGGCGGCGATCCGGGCCGCCGAGACCGGGCGGCCGGCCGTCCAGGCTTCGCTCACCGGCGTCTCGGCCGCCTTCGACGCGCAGGGCCGGGAGCTCGCCCGGCTCGGCACCGACGGCACCGGAGCGCTGACCGTCCGCCTGCCGCTCACCGCGCCCGGGACGCTGACCTGGTACGACCGCGTCGGCGACGTGGTGCCGGCGGGGGCGCTGCTGGTCGCGGCGGGAGCCGGGGTGGCGGCGGTGGTGGCGCGGCGGCGCGCGGCTCAGTCCTCCGCGGGGGCCCGGTAGATGCCGAACGCGGCGCCCTGCGGGTCGCGCAGAACGGCGATCCGTCGACCGCCCGGCATGGAGTAGGCGGGCATCAGCACGCCCCCGCCCAGGGCGACCGCCCGGTCGACGGTGTTGTCGACGTCCGCGCACGAGAAATACGGCAGCCAGTGCGGCGGCACCTCCGGCGGGAAGCCGTCGTCCATCGTCAGCATGCCGCCGAAGTCCTGCCCGGCCAGGCCCCACTGGGTGTAGTGCTCGGACGGGGCGACGGACCAGCCGAAGACCGCCGGGTAGAACTCGGCGGAGCCGGCCGGGTCGCGGGTGAGCAGCTCCACCCAGCCCAGCGACCCGGGCTCGTTGAACACCCCGGCGCCCCGGAAGGCGCGGGCCTGCCAGAGGATGAAGACCGCGTGGGAGCGGTCCGCGGCGACCGCGAAGCGGCCGTGGTCGAGTACGTCGGTGGGCTCCTTCAGCAGGCTGCCGCCGGCTTGCTCGATCCTGGCCGCGGTGGCGTCGGCGTCGGCGACCGCGAAGCAGACCGTCCAGGCCGTCGGCTGCTGCGGCCCGTAGCGCGGGGTGATCGCGGAGACCGGGGTGTCCGCCAGGAGCATCTGCGCGTAGTCGCCGCCCTCGGGGCGCGCGCTGTCGTCCTCGCGCCAGCCGAACAGCTCGCGGTAGAAGGCCCGGGCGGCGGCCGGATCGGAGGTGCCCAGCTCGACCCAGCAGGGGGCGCCAGTGGTCACGGAGGTCTGCTTCATGGCTTCGGTTCTCCCGCTCGTTCTCGACCCCCGCGCCCTCCCCGCCCAGGATGCGGGGCGGGATGGACCGGGGGCGGGCGCTGGTGGGCCGAACGGGGGGCGAACAGATGACAGCTGACGGATGACAGATTTCGAAATCTGTCATCCGTCAGCTGTTCGCTGTCATCTGTTCGCTGTCATCCGTCAGCGTCAGGCCGTCAGGCCGTCAGGCCGTCAGCCGTCAGCCGTTCGCTGCCGGCCGGCAGCGGGCGACCGTCAGCTCCGCAGAGCCCGCGTCACCGGGATCCAGAGCTCCGCCTCGGCGTCGCCCGTCCCCGGGACGAAGCGGGTCTTCAGGATCTCCGGGCCCGGGCGGGCCTCGTACGGGTTGGACGGGAACCACTGGCTGGCCACGTCCCCCCACATCGCCTGCAGCGCCTGCGGGAACGGACCCTTGTTGCTGAACACCGCCCAGGTGCCGGCCGGCACCTCCAGGACGTCCAGGTCCTCCGGGACGACGGCGTCCTCCCGCGCCACCACCGCGTGCCAGTAGGTGAGTTGGGACCCTTCCTCGCGGTTGGGCGAGAAGTCGTCGCTCACCGACACGATGCCGACCGGGTCCTTGCCGGTGAGGGCCGCGATCCGCTCGACGGTCTCCTTGCCGAGCCCCTTGATGAACTCCGCGATCTCCGGGTTGATCCCCTGGTAGATCAGGGTGACCCTGGCCTTCTTGCCGACGATCCGGAAGTCCGGCTTCTCGACGAGGCGGTATTCCATGCTACTGCTCCCTTTCACGACGAGCCGGAAGGACATCCGGGGCTGGGAGACGAGCACCGCGCCGTCGCGCCGGGCCTCCCCCGGCCCGACCCCGTGCATCGCCCGGAACGCCCGGGCGAACGCCTCGCCCGAGGTGTACCCGTACCGGACCGCGACGTCGAGCAACGTCCGCTCGCCGTCGAGGACTTCGGCCCCCGCGACGGTCAGCCGCCGGCGCCGCACGTACTCCGACAGCGGCATCCCCGCGAGCATCGAGAACAGCCGCCGGAAGTGGTACTCCGACGTCATCGCGATCCGCGCCAGCTCGGCCGCGTCGACCTCGCCGTCCAGGTGCCGCTCGATGTGCTCCATCGCCCGGTTCAGGTGCTCCAGCACGCCGTCCCCGCCCTTCCTCGTTGATCACCACCGTAGGAAGGATCCACCTTGCCGTACCCGACAATCGGTGCCCGCTCCGGTCGGGTGGTGATCACCGCTCACGCCCCCCAGTTGTTCAAATTGGAACAACCGAGTACGGTCGACACCCGATCCATCCGGATCTCGGTCCACCTCTGATCGACGAAGGCCCGCCCATGCCTCAACCCGGCTCCGCCACGGTGCGCTCGCGCGTGCGCATCCCGCTGACCTTCCCCGACGGCTACCACGCCGACGCGGAGGTCTTCACCTTCCACGGCCTCGCCGACGGCGCCGAACACCTGGCGCTCGCGCTCGGTACGGTCCCCGAGGGCGGGACGCCGCTGGTCCGGCTGCACTCCGAGTGCCTGACCGGCGACGTCTTCGGCTCGGACCGCTGCGACTGCGGGCCGCAGCTGCGCGAGTCGGTGGAGCGGATCGGCGAGGCCGGCGGGTACCTGCTCTACCTGCGCCAGGAGGGCCGGGGCATCGGGCTCTACAACAAGCTCGACGCGTACGCCCTGCAGGACTCCGGGCTCGACACGTACGACGCCAACACCGCGCTCGGCCTGCCCGAGGACGGCCGGGACTACACCGCCGCCGCCCAGATGCTCGCCGCACTCGGCACCACGGGCATCGACCTGCTGAGCAACAACCCGGACAAGGCGGCGCAGTTGGGCGACCTCGGGATCACCGTGCGGCACCGGGTGCCGACGGGCGTGCACCTGTCGGCGAGCAACATCCGGTACCTGAAGGCGAAGGTGGAGCGGACGGGGCACTCGATCGAACTCTCCCGGCTGGTCGGCTGAGTTTCCTACCGGAGAGGCTCCCGGGCCCTAGGGGTGTCTGACAGACACGCCCTAGGCGTCCCGGAAGCCGATGAGCCGTTTGACCGCGCCGCGCAGCCGGCGGTCCGCCGCCGTCAGCGGAAGCCGCTCGCGGTAGTACGCCGGGCAGGCCACCGGGCGCGCGCCGAAGCTCTGCTTGAACCCGGCCAGCGAGGAGTCGGGCCTGGCGTCGCCCATGTCGTAGCAGCGGCTCCCGGCCGCGCACGCGTCCTCGACGGCGAGCCGGTGCAGCAGGTGGTTGGCATGCGCCGGGTGTGCCAGGCGCCGATCCATCGCTCCGCGCCAGTACTTGGTGTGGGTGCCGTGCCGCAGCACGACGATCGCGGCGGCCGGCTCCCCGCCGCAACGGGCCAGCCAGATCGCGCAGGAGGTGCCGAAGCGCTCGGCGACCGCCTCCAGCAGGCGCGGTGGCTCCTCGCGCCGACGGCGCCACCGGGCCAGGGCCAGCGGCTCGTGCTGTTGCTCGGCCCAGCGGGCCACCGACTCCTGGTAGAGGCGCTGGAACTGCGGCACCAGCCGCCCGGTCCGGTCCACCTCCACCTCGACCCCCTCGCGTTCGGCCCGCCGCACGCCCCGGCGCACCTGCTGGCGGAAGCGGTGGGCCCAGACCTCCTCGAATCCGCCCTCCAGGTCGAGCACGTAGGTCGTACGGTCGACCGGCACGAAGGAGCCCGGCAGGGCCTCGTCCCAGACCGGTTCGGCCCCGGGGCCGAACCGCACGGCCACCCGCAGGGCGGGCCGGTCCGCGAGGTCGTCGAGGACGAGCCGGGCCTGCCGCGCGTCCGGTGCGCCGTCCGGCACGACGGCACCCCCCACGCCCCACCCGGGCCAGGACTCCTCGGTCAGCAGCCGCGTCGCCCAGCGCCGGTGCCGGACCAGCGGGACGAGGACCTGCCGACCGTCGGGGAAGCGGTACAGCCGGCTCGCGTCCTCCCACGGCCAGGCCTCGCAGAGGCAGTCGAGCCAGGTCGGCGTCTGCGTCACCAGCGCACCGCCGTCGCGCTCGACCAGCTCCCACCACAGCTCGCGCGGCGCCGGACTGGTCACCTCGACACCGCCCGGAAGCGTCCTGGGCATCGTGCGCCGGCTCCTCTCCGGTCGATGGCCGATCCGCCGACGGCCGATCGCCGATCGCCGATCGCCGATGGCCGATCCGCCGAGGTCCCGACTCCCAGGCTAGGCCCGCCCGGCGGGGGCAGCGCAGCCGGGCGTCGAGCGCGGGTCGGGTCATAAAATGGGCAGGCCGGCCCGTACCGGCTGCGGGCCGCGTCCGAACCGGGGTGGGGACGGGAGCTGCTGGTGGTGAGCAACGGGGCCGGTACGTCCGCCGCCGTCCTCCGGTCGGTGCGGACGAAGGGCAGGGCGCTCCTCAGCTCCGCCAAGGGCTACGACCCGCTGCTGCGCAACGCGCACCTGCTGACCCTCAGTTCGCTCCTGACCTCCGCCATCGGCGCCCTGTACTGGGCGCTGGCCGCGCACTGGTACAGCCCGGCCACCGTCGGCCGGAACTTCGCCGCCGTCGCCGCGATGATGTTCCTCGGGGGGGTGGGCCAGCTCAACCTCGCCAACGCCATGGTGCGTTTCCTGCCCTCCGCCGGTAAGCGCACCGGGCGGCTGGTGGGGCTGGCGTACCTCACGGCCACGACGGTCACCCTGGTGTTCGCCGCCGGGCTGGTGCTGCTGATCCCCGTGGTCTCGCCCGGGCTCGACTTCCTGCACTCCTGGGCGCTGGGCCCGGTCTTCGTCATCGCCACCGCCGGCTACGCCCTCTTCAACCTGCAGGACGGCGTCCTCACCGGCCTCCGCCGGGCGGACTGGGTGGCTCTGGAGAACGGGCTCTTTTCGCTCGAGAAGACCGGGCTGCTGGTGCTGTTCGCCGCCGTCGGCGCGCAGAACGGGATCCTCGCCTCCTGGATGGTCGGGCTGGCGCTCGCGCTCGCGGTCACGAACACCTACGTCTTCGGCCGCGCCCTGCCCCGGCACGAACGGATCCCGCCCAAGGCCCGCGCGGACACCTCGGCACCGACCTTCGGCTACCTCGCCGCGGACTACGTGGGCGCGATGTGCTGGCTGGCGGCGGTCAACCTACCCCCCGTGATGGTGCTCAACCGCCTCGGCGCCGCCGACAGCGCGTACTTCTCGCTGGCCTGGATGGTGCCGTTCGCGCTGTACTGCTTCAGCTCCAACATGGGCTACTCGCTGGTCGTGGAGTCCGCGCGGGACATCGCCAGGCTCGAGGACTACCGGCGGGTGCTGCGGCACTCCGGCCGGGTGCTCGTGGCGGCGGTCGTGCTGCTGGTCGCCGTCGCGCCGTGGGCGCTGCGGCTGTTCGGCCACGACTACGCCGACCACGGCACGGTCGTCCTGTGGCTGCTCGCCCTCTCCGCGCTGCCGAACCTGCTCAACACCACGGTCGTCGCGCTGTCCCGGGCCCGGCGCCGGATGGGCGTCGTGGTGGGCGTGCTCGGGGGGCTCTCGCTCCTCGTGCTGGCGCTGACCGCGCTGCTGCTGCCGCCGCTCGGCATCACCGGCGCGGGCGCGGCGTGGCTGATCGGGCAGACCGTCGTGGCGGCCGTGCTGCTCTGGCGCCGCTCCTGGTGGCTGCCCGCCCCGCCGCGGTGACGGGTCCCACCGGACCGGGGAGCGCCGCCCCTCGGCAGGGCCGCTCCCCGGTCGCGCCTCCCAGGCCCCTCCTCCCCCGTCCCGCTCCTCCCCCGTGCCGCCCTCAGCGGCCGGCACGCAGGACGGTGCGCTGGATGCCGAGGCAGACCAGCGGGAGGGCGATCAGGACGGCGGCCCAGAACGCGCTGTGGCCCCAGAGCTCGGCGATGCCGCGGTAGACCGGCCCGGCCACCGGAATGCGCAGCGCCTCCATCGGGCCGAGCGGCGGCGGCAGGGCGCCGAGCAGCAGGGTGCCGAGCAGCCAGAGGGCGAACAGCCGGCGCGCGGTGCGGGGCCCGGCCAGGGTGCCGGCGATCGACACCGCGGCCAGCAGCACGGTGAAGCCGGACTGGTAGTCGGCGCCGACCTGGCCGGTCCCCCAGGACTCCGGGGTCGGGTGGTGCCCGGTGGCAGCCAGCCTCACCTCGACGGTGGCCCAGAGCAGGACGACCAGGACGAAGGTGCCGCCGAGCGCGAAGCGGGCGCGCTCCCGCGCACCGGCGCCGCCCGGGCTCCAGTCCCGCGCCGCGGCCGCCGTCCCGCTCCGGCCGGCCGTGGAAGGCCGGCCCGTCGCGGACGGCCGGCCGGTCGCGGACGGCCGGGACGCGCCGGAGGACCGGGAGCCTTCGGAGGGCTGCCCCAGCCGCCGCCACTGCTCGGCGGTCCGCTGCCGGGCGTCGTGGGCCGTCCTCAGCAACCGGGCGGTCCGCTCGGCCAGCACCAGGGCCACGACGACCCCGACGGCCGCCGCCACCCCGGCCCAGCTGCCCATGCCGCCCTCGAACACCACCACCCGGTCGACCACGGCGGGCGGCGGCTTGAGCACCGTCATCGGCGGCCCCAGCCGCAGGTAGCCGATCGCCCCGGTGCCGACCGCGGTCAGCGTCAGCGTCCCGCGGCCGACCCTGGCGGGAAACACCACCAGGATGACGGCGGCCGCGAAGGCCGCTCCCAGCTGCGGCGCCACCGTCCGGGCCGCCAGGTCGCCGGCGGTGCGCAGCCGGTCGCCGAACGGGCCGTTCGGCAGGATCGCGAGCCCGTTGCCGGCGTCGACGCTGATCCGGGCGAGCGCGCCGGCCCAGAGCAGCAGGGCCAGGGACACGAACACCAGCAGGGCCGCGGCGATCTGGCGCGGCAGGGCGGTCCGGGCGTTCGCCCACCAGGCGCGGGCCCGGGGTGCCAGGTGGGCCCGCAGGCGCCGTACGACCGGTTCCCGGCCCTCCTCCCGTCCGGGTGCGTGCGCCGCGCCGGCGGCGCGCCGGGCCCGCAGCGCCTCGGCCGCGACCAGGGTCGCGCAGCCGGCCGGTGTCCCGGGGTCGGCGCGCACCGCGCGGCGGCGCAGGGCGGACCAGCGGCGTCGCACCTCGTCCGCCGTGCCCCGGCCGGTGACGGCGGTGGCCGCGGTCCAGGCGGCCGACAGCAGGTCCGCCACGACGGCGGCCACCACCGCCAGGACGGCCGACACCCGCGCGGGCAGCGGCAGCCGGTGCAGCGCGGTGGGCAGCGGGGAGAGGCGGCCCAGCAGCCGGGCGTGCTCCTCGGGCTGGAGGGTCAGCCAGACCGCCAGGCGGTAGGACTCGGCCCGCTCCTCGGTGCTCAGCCCGTCTCCGTGGCCCGGGCCGCCGCCGAGCTCCCGGGCGGCCCGGTCGGCGCCGGCCACGACCTCCGGCACCCGGGCGAGCGCGAGCAGCCGCCCGCAGTGCTCGCCGTGGCACTCCGGGTGGTCGCAGTCGTAGCGGGCGGCGACGGTCGGCACCGAGTCGGCGAGCAGTCCGTCGAAGAAGGCGACGGCGTCCGGCATGGCGGCGGCCCGGGTGAGGCCCGCCGAGTCGATCGGGCGATCGCGGTAGACCGGGGTCGCCGAGGGCGCGAACGCGGCGCCGAAGGCGAGGACGGCGAGCGCGGCGGCGTCGGCCCGCCGGGCGCCCCGGGCGCTGTCCACGGCCCGGAGGTAGTGCAGGTCGAAGAGGGTGTCCTTGACCTCGTCGCGCAGCCAGGCCAGCAGCTGCTGCGCCCCGCCGTCGACGAGCCACTCCGCCGCCTCCGCGGCGCGGTTGAGCATGTTCCAGGCGAGGACGGACGGGGCGTGGTACGGATCGCCCAGGAAGGTGACGGGCCGGTGGGCGTGGCCGCCCGCGGCGCCCGCGGGCGCGCCCTGGGGGCGCACGACCGCGGGGCTCGCGCCCTCCAGCCAGCCGGTGACCTGCGCGGCCCGCCAGCGGTGGGCGGGGTTCCTGGTCAGCAGGCCCTGGAGCAGCAGGAGCCGGCGCGGGTCGGTGACGGCGGAGAGGTCCGCCTCCTCCCCGAAGACCAGGTCGTACTGCAGCACCTCGTCGCTGACCAGCAGGCCGTCCGCGTCCAGGTAGTGCGGGCGGCCGGAGAACAGCTCGTACAGCACGTTGCCCAGGCCCCACCACGGCCCGGCCGGGTGGTTGGCCCCGGCGAGCTGTTCGGGGGCCATGTAGGCGATGGTGACCTGCATCTCGGGCGAGAAGCTCCGGCTGGCGGTGAGGCGGGCGACGCCGCCGAAGTCCGCGATCACGAACTCCCCGGGGCCGCCTCCGGGGCGCACCAGGATGTTGGAGGGCTTGAAGTCCACCGGATTGCGCTCGATCCGCCGCTGCCAGAAGTCGAGCATGGCGACGAGTTCGCGGATGATGCGGTCGGTCTCCCGCGGGTCGGTGTGCCGGCGCTCGCGGTGCAGGGCGGCGATGTGGTCGGCGAGGGTGACCGGCAGGTACTCCATCGCGACCCAGGCGCAGTCCACCCCGGCGTGCTCGACCTGCCCGAAGTCGATGATCCCGGGGACGTGCCGCCGGTAGGCCTCGGTGCGCAGGTGCCGCAGCAGGTCGGCGTCCATGGCCTGGCCCGCCCGCGCCACCTTGACCGCGGCGTCCCCGCCGCCGTCCACGCGCCGGACGTGCCAGACGGTGCCCTCGGTGCCCGAGCCGGCGACCTCGTACGGCACGTACCGGTCCAGCAGGGCCGCCGGGAAGGCGCCACCGAAGTGGCCGCCGCGGGCGGGTGCCGGACGCCGGGTGACGGTCCTCGGGGCGGCGTCGCGCGGCGGGGGGACCCTGGTCGGCGCGTCCGGGTCGACGCGGAACCGCCTGAGCCTCGAGGGCGGGCCGGGTATCGGGGCGTCCTCCCGGCGGCCCCAGGGCCGCCGGTCCACCCGCGTGCGCGGTTCCGATCCCGTCGGCGCACCGTCGGCCATCCTGCGGTTCTCCTTCCACCGGCACCTTGACGCATCATCATGTCGCAGGCCACTGACAGCGGTTGCGCACTTCGGCCGGTTTAGGGCCGACCCGTGGCCAAGCCGTTACGCACCCCGCGACCGCGGCCCGCATCGCACGCCGGGGCCGCGACGGCGCCGCCCGGCGGTGGCGGGCGGTGGCGGGCGGTGGCGGGCGGTGGCGGGCGCACACGCAGCGCGGCCGGGCGGACACGGATCAGGGCTGTCGTTCCCCACCGGGACGGGTGCACCCTGGACGGAACGGGGGGCGAGGAGGAGGCGCCCGATGCCTGTGCCGATCGGCTGGGGAAGCAGGTGGGGCGCCGGGTGCCTAGAGTTAGGAAGGCACAGCGGCTGCACGGCTCCGCGGGCGCTGTCCCCTCCTTCGGGAGCTCACGGGAGTCCACGAATGAACGATGCGCAGACCGCGGCGGCCGACGGTGCGCGAGCACCGGTGGACCTGCACCTCGTCGTGCCGGAGCTGACCGCCCGCCTGCTCGGACGTGCCGCCGGTGGACAGTGGCTGGACGCCTTCCTGCTGAGCGCCGGGCTGGTCCAGGCGGTCGAAGACGTGCTGGAGGGCACGGCGTGGCGACCCCGGCGCCTGGTGGAGCACCTGGCGAAGAGCGGTCGGCCCGGCGCGGTCGGGGCGGCCCGGGCCGGGCTGCGGGCCACCACGGGGCTGTGGCTGGCCGCGCCGCCGGCCCGCGGTCTGCACGCGTGGTGCGGGCGGATGGGGGCCCTGCGCGACCGCCTCGCGCTGCGCGCGCTGCAGGCTGACCCGGGGTCCGAGGACCCGTCACCGGAGGGTTCGGGCACGAACGACCCGGGCGTCGACCTGCCCGCCGAACTGGCCGCCGCGGTGGCCGGGTTGGCCCGGCTGCCCGGGGCGCGCGGGCTGCTCTCCGGGGCGGTGCAGCGCCCTCCGGCCTGCTTCCGCAGCTTCGACCAGCACCCGCGGGACTGCGTCGCGCTGGCCCGGCTGGTCGACGCCCGCCATCCGGACCGTCACCGCCCGGTGCTGGTCCTGGGCGTGCGCACCTCGGGCAGCTACCTCGCCCCGCTGCTCGCGGCGCAGCTGCGCCTGCTCGGCCACCGGGCGGTGACGGTCGGCACCACGCGTCCGGGCGCCGCGCTGCTGCCGGGACGGGCGGCGGTGGTGCGCGACCTCCGGCGCCGGAGCGCGCTGGTGCTGCTCGTCGACGACCCGCCGGTGACCGGAGGGTCCCTGGCGGGCCTCGCCGCGCTGGCGGTCCGCAGCGGCTTCGACCCGGCGGCGGTCGTCCCGGTCCTCGCAACCCTCGACGACGCGGGAACGCTGCCGCCCGCCCTGCGCCGCCTGCCGTGCGTGACCCTGCCGGGCCGTGACTGGCACGTCCGGACGCTGCTCTCCCCCGCGCCCCTGACCACCCTGCTGAGCGCCCTGCTGCCCGCTCTGCTGCCGCCCGGCCGGCGGCTGCTCGACCTGTCGGTCGGCCCGCAGGGCCCGCTCTCCCGCCGCTCGCACCTGGCGGTCGCCTGCTCGGCCCGGACCGCCGCCCCGGACGGCGCGGTGCGGAGCCTGCCGCTGCTCGCCGAGTGGACCGGCGTCGGCTACTTCGGGGCGTACGCGCCCACCGTTGCCGGGGCGCTCGCCGGGCTCGTCCCGCGCCCGCTCGGCTTCGCCGACGGGGTGCTCGTCCGCACCGTGCCCGAGTTCGCCGCGACCGACGGGCGGCGCGTCCCGCCCGCCGAGGTCGCCCGGTACGTCGCCGCCCGGCAGCGCCTGCTGGCCGTACCCGCCGACCGGAGCCTGCGGCTGGCCGGGCGCGACCCCGTCTGGGAGGCCTCCGCCCGCCAGCTGGCCCCGGTCTTCGGACGCCTGCACACCGTGCTGCGCCCGCTCCTGCTCGACCCGCTGACCCGCACGCTGCTGGCCTCCGACCGCCCCTGCGTGACCGACGGACTGACCGCGCGTCACCGCTGGACGGCCGACGGCGCCGGCGGCTGGCACAAGACCGCGTACGCCGACGGCGCCTTCGGCCACCTCAACCTCACCAGCTACGACGCCGCCTACGACCTCGCCGGCGCGGCAAGCCCGCACGACGGGTCCGACCGGGCGCGGGTGGACGAGGACGCCGAGCTGCTCACCGCGTACCGTCGAGCCGCCGGGGAGGAGGTCTCCGCCGCCCGGTGGTGCCTGCTGCGGCTCGTCCAGGCCCGGCACGCCGCCGTCCAGGACGGGCTGACGCCCTCCGAACGCACCCGCGCCGACGCCCGGCGGGCCCAGGCCCGGGCGGTGCAACGCTTCCTTGCCACCGTCTACCTCACGGACCTGGACGAGGAGCCCCGGGGCCCGTACTGCGTCCTCGACGTGGACGGCGTCCTGGAGTCCGATGTCCTCGGCTTCCCCGCCTCCTCCCCCGCCGGCATGCTCGCGCTGCGCGCGCTGCGCGCCCACGGCTACCGCACGGTGATCGCCACCGGACGCTCCGCCCCCGAGGTCGCGGACCGCTGCGCCGCCTACCGGCTGCCCGGCGGGATCGCCGAGTACGGGGCGGTCCTGGTCGACGCGGCGACCGGCGGCACCGAGGTCCTGCTCGACGAAGGACGCCGCCGGGCCGGCGACGGCGGGCTGCGCGACCGGCTGGGCGCCCTGGACCCGCCCGCCGTCACCGACCCGCTCGCCCGCTGGTGCGTGCGCGCCTCCGTCCGCGCGCCGCAGGACGGCCGACGGCATGCCCTGGACCCGGAGACCGTCCGCGCCCTCCTCGGCGAGGCACCGCTCGGGGAGCTCTTCGAGACCGTCCCGGGCCGGGCCCAGACCGACTTCGTCCCGCGCGGCACCGGGAAGCTCGCCGGAACCCGCGCCCTGCTGAACCGGCTCGGGGATGGCGGCCCGCCCGCGCTCGCCGTCGGCGACGGCGTCGCCGACGTGGAGCTGCTCGGCTGGGCCGCGACCGCCGCCGCCCCCGCCAACGCGGAACCGCCGGTCGGGGCGTCCGGCGTGCCCGTGACCCGCCGCGCCTACCAGGCCGGGCTCGCCGACGCGGTGGGCCGACTGATCGGTCACCGCCCGGGCGGCTGCCCGCGCTGCCGGGCACCGCGACCGCCCGCCGACGCCCGCGCACTGCTGGCCCTGCTGGCGGTCCCGGAGGCCGGCCGGCCGGGCGCGCCGCTGCGCCTCGCCCGTCTCGCCGGGCAGGCCGCGCTCACCGCGGCGTCCGCACCGACTCGACGGGGCCCGGGCGGATGACCCCGGCGGCGCAGCGGCGGGACCGCACCCCCGGGCCGCAGGGCTCGCGGGCACGGGACCTGCTGCGGGCCGCCGTCCACCGGTACGACCCGCGCGGACGGCACTCCGCCCGGCTGCCGCTCTCTCCCCGGGCGCTGCTGCCGCTGCGCCGCCCGCCGCTGCTCTACGGCCCCGCCGACAGCCTGAAGGTCCACCGGATCGCCCGCCGGCTGGGACTGGACGCCACCCGCGCGCTGCGGCCCACCGGCCCCGGGCTGACCGACGTCCTGGTGCTCTCGCTCGACACCCCGGGCGGGGCCCGGCTGGCGGTCAAGCACGCCCGCAACGGCCACGCCGCCGCCGCACTCGACCACGAGTGGCAGGTACTGGAAGCACTGTCCGCCGACGACCGGCTCGGCACCTGGCGCGCCCTCGTGCCCGCCCCCGTCCGCCGGGAGCTGGCCGGACCGCTGCCGCTGATCACCGAGAGCTGGCTGCCCGGGACCACCGCCGACCGGTTGCTGCGGGACGGCCCCGGCCGGGACGGCACGGTCACCGAGCACGCCCTGACGACCATCGCCGGACTGCACCGGGCCACCGGGCGCACCGAGACCGCCACCGGTCGGCTGGTTGCCTGGGTCGACGAGCCGCTCGACGCGCTCCGGGCCGGCATCCCCTGGTGCCGGACCGGAACCGGGGCCGCCGGGCTGGCCGGCGTCCGCGCCCGGCTACGCGCCGGACTGGCCGGTGCCGAGACCACCGTCGCCTGGACCCACGGCGACTTCCACGCCGGCAACGTGCTGCTCGACGAGCGGGCCGACCGCGTCACCGGCGTGATCGACTGGGGCGGCGCCCGTCCGGACGGCCCCTGCGCCATCGACGCCTACACCTTCGTGATCACGCTGGCCTGCCGCCGCGAGGGCCGCCAGCTCGGCAGCACCGTACGGGAGATGGTGCGCCACGGCACGCTGCCCGGCCCGGACCTCGCCCTGATCGACAGCACCCGCACCGACCTGGTGGACCTGCGCCGGGACGGCCCGGTCGGACCGCCGGACGGCGCCGTACTGCCACTGCTGACCTGGCTGTGGCACGTCGTGTCGAACGTGACCAAGTCACCCCGCTACGCGCGCAGCCACTGGTGGGTGACCCGCAACGTGACCCCGCTCCTGGAGGAGGCCGCCACATGGCCGGCGACCCGGCTGTGACGCCGCTGTCGGCGCAGAGGCCGCACCCGACCACCGGGACGATCCGCAGCCGCCCCGGACGGTCGGCGCGGCTGCCCGCGCAGGCGGCCCGCGCGCTGCTGCCGGTCTCCCTGGTGCTCTGGCTCCTGGCGCTGCGCCGCGTCGACCTGAGCCGGATGGGCGACCTCGGCCTGCTGCAGGTGCTCCCCGTCCTGTACTGGGTCGCGGCGGGCCTGCTGACCGCGGGCTTCGTGCTCGCCCTGCGGATCCGCAGCCTCAGCCAGTGGTGGCTCGCCGGCTACGTCCTGGGCCTGATCGCCGTCGTCCACGCCACGCCGACCCTGCTCTACGCGAACCTGCGGTACTCCTGGGCCTGGAAGCACGTGGCGGTGATCGACGCGATGCTGCGCCACGGCGGGCCGGTGCCGCGGGCCGGTCTGCTGGACCCGTACAACCAGTGGCCCGGGTTCTTCGTCCTCAACGGCCTGCTGATGCGGGCCACCGGCCTGCACTCGGCGCTCGGGTACGCGAGCTGGGGGCCGCCGCTGTTCAACGCGCTGCTGCTCGCCCCGCTGCTGCTGCTCTACCGGGCGATCAGCTCCGACCGGATGGTGGTGTGGGGCGCCGTCTGGGTCTACTTCTCCTGCTCCTGGGTGGGCCAGGACTACTTCTCCCCGCAGGCCTTCGCCCTGGTGCTGTACGTCACGGTGATCGCCTCGGTGGTCCGCCGGCTGCCCGACCGGACCGGCCGCCGCGCGCCCGGCCGGGCGCCACCGGGCGGGGCGCCACCGGGCGGGGCGCACCGGTCCGCGGCGCCCGTGGCGGGCAACAGCCACGCCGGCGGGTGGGGGCCGCTGCGGCTGCCGATGGTCCTGGTGCTGGAGGCCGCGATCGTCTGCTCGCACCAGCTCACCCCGCTGATGCTGATCAGCTCGCTGGCCGTGCTGGCGGTGCCGCGCCGCAACCGCCGGGTGGTCCTGCCCCCGCTGCTGGCCGCGGTCGCGATGACGGCGGTGTGGGACTCCACGGTGGCACGGCCGTACCTGGCCACCAACCTCGGACAGTTCGTCCGGGCGCTGACCACGCCGGACTCCAACATCACCTCCGGCTTCGCCAACCTCGGGACCGCCTCGGCGGACCAGGTGATGGTCGACTGGATCGACCGGGGGCTGTCGGCGGCGGTGGTCCTGCTGGCGCTGATCGCCTTCGTCCGCCGTCCGTGGGTGCGGCGCACCCCGCTGCCCTACCTCGCGCTGGCCCCGGTGCCGCTGCTGGCGGCCAACAGCTACGGCGGCGAGATGCTCTTCCGCACCTACCTGTTCGCGCTGCCCGCCCTCGCGTTCCTGGTCGCCGCGCTCCTCCTGCGGCCCACCCCGCGGCCGCGGCTGCGCGCGGCCGGCTCGCTGGTCCTGCTGCTGGCCCTGCTGGGCGGGCTGTTCTTCGGCTACGACAGCAAGGAGCAGATGAACCGGTACACCGGCGCCGAGGTCACCGCGACGCGGCAGCTGTTCGCGACGGCGCCGCCGTACTCGGTGGTGGTGTCCGTGACCGGGAGCGTGCCGGGGATCTACGACCACTACGAGGACCACCCCCAGGTGCGGCTCGCGGAGACGTCGGAGCCGACCCGGAAGCTGTTGACGCAGGACCCGCTGGGCGGGCTGGAGGCCGCCGTCGGCTTCACCCATCCGGGGGTGCCCGCGTACCTGGTCCTGAGCCGGGCGCAGGCCGCCGAGGCCTCCCTGACCGGCGTGCTGCCGCCGGACACGGTGAGCCGGCTGGCCGAAGTGGTCTCCCGGACCCAGGGCTTCGAGCTCGTCTACGCCAACGCCGACGCCGTGGTCTACCGGTTCATCCCCAACCCGCTGCCCGGCCAGGTCGCCCCGTCCGTTCCGCCGGCCGTCCAGCCGCCGGCGCAGTCCTTCCTCGAACCGGGAGGCGGCCCGTGAACAGTGACCCGTCCGCGAACGACCTCCGGCTCGGCTGGGCGCTCGCCGTCTCCGGCTGGGTGGCGCTCGCGGTCTACGCACTCGCCGACGCCAACCCCGTCCGGGTGGCCGTGGCCGCCGTGTTCCTGCTCTGCTGCCCGGGACTGGCGGCGGTGCGCTCGGCCCGTCCGCGCCTGGCGGCGAGCGGCGCGCCGATGGGGCGGCTGGAGTCCTGGGTGATGGCGGTGGGCCTGAGCCTGGCCATCGACACGGTGGTCATCGTGGCCTACTACCTGACCGGCGGGTTCATCAGCGGCTGGCCGCTGGCCGCGGTGGCCGGCGCCACCACGTTGCTGGCGCTGCCGCTGTGCCTCCCGCGCCGTCGGCGTCCACGCGGTCCGGACGGCGGCTCGCGGGCCCGGGGACCGGACGGCGGCGGGGCGGTCGACGGTACGGCGGGCGAGGGTGTGGCGGACGAGGGTGCGGCGGACGACGGCGGAAAGGGCGACGGCGGAGAGGGCGCCTCCCGGCACGCGCACCGGCGACGGCGGCGCGGGGCGGGCGGAGCCGCGCTGGCGGCGGCTCTGCTGCTGGTCGCCGGGTGCGCCGGCGGCGGCGGGGGCGGCGGGGGCGAGGCGTCCACCTCGCCGTCGGCCTCGGGCAGTGCCGCCGGGTCGAACGGCCCCGACCAGGCCCCCGCGGCCCCCGGCTCCTGGCACCTGGCCTTCCACGACCTCTTCGACGGCAACCGCCTCAACCGCTCCAATTGGACCACCTGCTACGACTGGAACCAGGACGGCTGCACCAACTCCGGCAACCACGAGCTGGAGTGGTACCGCCCGCAGCAGGTCTCGGTGGGCGGCGGCGCGCTGACGCTGACCGCGAACCGGTCGACCACCACAGGCAGCGACGGCAAGAGCTACCCGTGGACCTCGGGCATGGTCTCCACCGGCCGGGACTCCTGGAACGCGCAGCCGCGGCACACCTTCACGTACGGGTACTTCGCCGCCGCGGTGCGCATTCCCCCGGAGGCCGGCATGTTCCCCGCGTTCTGGCTCCTCCCCGAGTCCCGCACCACCCCGCCGGAGCTCGACGTCGCGGAGTTCATCTCCACCCCCCAGTACGTCCAGATGACGCTGCACTACACCGGGCCGAACGGCGAGGACAAGGACCAGTGGGAGCGCTACGGCCCGCAGGACTTCCCGGCGGGCTACCACGTGTTCGCGCTCGACTGGGAGAACGACTCCCTCACCTGGTACGTCGACGGCGTGCAGCGCTACCGGGTGACGGACCCGGAGAAGATCCCGCACCAGCCGATGGAGGTACTGCTCAACCTGGCCGTCGGGTACCCGAGTTCACCGCCGAAGGACGTCGACTCGGCCCGGATGACGGTGGACTGGGTGCAGGTCTGGCAGCACTGAGCCCCCCGTTCGAGCCCCGCCGACCCGTTCAAGCCCGTCGGCCCGTTCAAGCCCGTCGGCCCGTTCACGGCCCGCCGACCGGGCTGCCGAGGCGCGCCCGCAGTCGGCGGTAGGCGCGCCAGCCCTTGGTCCCCAGGTGTTCCGGGAACGGGGAGACGGGTGCGCCGGTGCCTTCGACCCACTGCCCGAACAGTCGGCGCGGGGTGTCCCGGCGCACCATCAGCCGGGCGATGCGCAGCGGTTCGTCGGCCGAGGAGCTGAAGGCGTTGGCGACGGTGCAGGCGCTGGTCCAGCCGGCCTTCTGGACGCAGCGGCGCACGGCCGGGCTGGAGTAGCCGTGCGGGTAAGCGAAGGAGTCGACGGGGTGGCCCAGCAGGTCCTCCAACTGGTCCTTGCAGCCGAGCACTTCCTCGCGCAGCCGCCGCCCGGAGAGGGTGTCGAGCTGGGGGTGGGTGCGGGAGTGCCCGCCGATCTCGATGCCGAGCGCGTCGAGGTTGGCGAGCTGGCGCCAGCTGAGCATGTCGGCGGGCGGCAGCAGGCTGCCCTCGGCGGCGTGGCCGGGGCTGTGCAGGGCGCCGGTGGTGACGAACAGGGTGGCGGGCAGGTCGCGATCGGCGAGCAGGGGGGCGACGGTCCAGTAGAAGTCGGCGAAGCCGTCGTCGAAGGTGAGCACCACGCAGTGGTCGGGCATGGGCGGTCCGCCGCGCAGGGCGGTGACCAGCCGGTGCAGCGGGACCACCATCCGCCCGGCGGCGGCGAGGCGGTCGAGGTGCTCGGCGAAGACCCGCGGCGTGACGGCGAACGGGGCGATCCACTCGGGCGGGTCGTCGTGGACCGAGTGATAGAGGAGCACCGGGACGACCGGTGTCATGGCACGCCTCCCGGCGGTCCCGGCGCCTCGTCGGCGCTCCTGGACGCGGCGGGCACGGTCGGCACCGTCGACGGGGTGTGCGCGGCCCGGGGCGCCGCGGCGGCCGGGGCTGTCCCGGCCGCTCCGCCGGGCTCGCCGGAGCGGGGCGCGACGAGGGCCCCGATGCGGCCGAGCGCGTACCCGGCCACGGTGAGCGCCACTCCGGCGGCCAGCGCGCCCGCGCGCCGCGGTCCGGCGCCGCCGGGGCGCAGGCAGCCGGCGAGGGCGCGCGGGATGGTCGAGCGCAGGTAGCGCCGCTCGCTGGAGAGCGCGGCGGCGGCCCCGCGGTGACGGGCGACGGCCGCCTTGGACCAGCCCTCGGCGTAGCAGCGGGAGCGGAAGTAGGAGAAGGCGGCCCGGCCGGGCGGTACGTGGTGGTGGACGACGGCGGCTGGTTCGTGGAGCAGGACGGCCCCGGGGTGGTGCTCGGCGAGGCGGAGGCAGAACTCGGTCTCCTCGCAGCCGAGCGGGCGGGTGCCGACGCGGCCGAGGTCGGTGCGGAAGCCGCCGAGGGCGATCACCGCGCCACGGCGGAAGGACATGTTGGCACCGATGAAGTTCCGTACGGCGCTGCGCTGGACGGGCAGCCCGCGGTAGGAGCAGCCGACCACCCAGTCGAACTCGGGAGGGAACCAGTCCGGCCGGGTGCCGTCCTCCCAGCGGGCGACGACCAGGCCGCCGACGCCGTACACGTCCGGGTCCCGGTAGGGCGCGCGCAGGCGGGCCGCCCAGTCGGGCTCGGCGGCCGCGTCGTCGTCGAGGAAGGCGACCACCTCGCGGCGGGCGGCGCGCACCCCGGTGTTGCGGGCGCCGGACAGCCCGCGCCGCTCCCGGTTGGCGAGGACGCGCACGTCGGGGAAGGCCGTCGCGGCCCGGCGGGCGAGGTCCGGGCAGTGGTCGACCACCAGCAGGATCTCTTCGGGCGGTTGCCGCTGGGCCCGCAGGGAGCCGATCGCCGCGCACAGGTCGTCCCAGCGTTCGAGCGTGTAGGCGCAGACGATGACGGACAGGCCCGGGGTGTTCACGGCCGTCTCCGTTCGGTTGTCGGGAGCCACAGCGGCACGGTGCACAGCAGCGGGACGGCGAGGACGGTGGCGGCGATCAGCCAGGCCAGGCCGACGCCGACAAGGCCGAACGGCGGCAGCAGCCAGACCGTCAGGCCGAGGACGAGGGCGCAGTAGGCCCCCTGTAGGGCGACGATCGGGGCCAGTCGCTGCCGGGCCCGGGCGGTGTCGACGGCGACGCTGACCACCAGGTGCGGCACGGCGGACAGGGCCAGCACCCGTAGCAGGGTGGTGCCGTGGTCCGCGTAGGCGGAGCCGAACAGCGACAGCACCCACGGCGCGGCCACGATGGTGGCGAGCGCGCCGGCCGCGACCACGGCGCCGGCGTGCCGCAGCACCCGGCGGCCGTGCTCGGCGAGCCGTCCGGGCGCCCCGGCGGCCTCGACGATGAGCGAGCTGCCCATGTTGAGGGCGACGAGGTAGAAGGTGTACGCGATCACCCAGGCGAGCGAGTAGTAGGCGATCTGTTCCGGACCGAGGGTGTTCAGGACGAACAGCGGGACGACGGTCGCGGCGGTCAGCCGCAGCAGCGCGCCGACGTAGTCCGCGGTGGCGTAACGGGCGAGCCGCGGGGAGGCGGCGGCGGCGTCCCGGCCGCGGGCGCGGGCCGGCAGGATCCGGCGGAACAGCAGCACGTTGGCGGTGACCACGGCGACCAGCAGGGCTCCGGCCCAGGAGATCAGGATCCCGGCGTGCAGCGCCCAGCCCGCCAGCGCGGCCAGCAGCACGGTCTTGACGGTGGCGAACAGGGCGTTCTCGCCGAGCACCCAGCCCGGGCGGCGCAGGCCGGTCAGCGCGCCGTCCTGGAGGACGAAGAGCGTGTAGCCCGCGGTCATGGCGATGAAAGCGATGGCGATGGGCGGGCTGCGCAGGAAGCCGAGGTCCGGTGCGATCGCCGGGACGAAGATCAGGAAGAGGCCGCCGACCACCACGTTGGCGGCCGTGGCGACCAGGTAGCAGCGGATCAGCAGGCTCCGGGCGTCGCGGCCGACCGCGGGCACGAAGCGGATCAGGACGTCGGCGAGGTTGAGCTGGCCGATCTCGGAGATCAGGGCCGCCGCGGTGAGCACGGCGTAGCTAAGCCCGACGAACTCCGCGCTGTACCAGCGGGTGGCGAGCATCCAGAAGACCATGCCGAAGACCGCGGTGAGGATCGAACTGGCGGTCAGCACGTGCCCGTTGCGCAGCAGCGGTTCACCGGCGAGGGCGGCACGCGCGCGGGCCCGCAGCAGGGTGGCGTACGAGCACTCGCAGGGCAGCGGCAGCGGGCAGGAGCAGCCGGGGCGGGCCCGGGCGGGTGCCGTGCGGGTGGCCATGCGGGTTCACCCCGCCGTCCGGGTCGCGGCGTGGGCGAGGCACAGGCTGCGCGCGTAGCCGACCGGCCCGTAGACCAGGCCCTGGAGTTCGAGCCGGGCCAGGCGCCTGCTGGGGCAACGGTCCGCCACACCCGGGTCCGGCTGGGTGCGGGCGCGGCGGACCGCGTAGCGGATGCCGCTCGGGAGGCGGCGCAACAGGGCGGGCAGCATGGCGGGTTCGTGGTGCAGGGCGGCGGCGAGGTAGGCGCCGAAGCCGGCGCCGTAGCCGAAGGCCTGGGCGGGGACGGCGTCCATGGAGCGCCGGTGGCGGTGCCAGACGATGGCGTCCGGCGCGTAGGCGAGGGCGTGTCCGGCGACCAGGATGCGGAAGAAGGCGAGCAGGTCGTCGCCGCCGCGGGCCGGGGTGCCGGTGCCGGTGGCGGGGTCGAAGCCACCGAGGGCGCGCAGCCGGGCGGTGCGGAAGGCCATGTTGGCGCCGGAGCCGAAGCGGCCCGCCGCGAAGGGGAAGAGCGGGTCGGCGGGTCCGTCGGCGAGGGTCCAGGTGCGGGCGGCGAAGCCCTTCGCGAAGTTGCCGTGGAACTCGAGGGCGGCCTGGGCGGGGGTTTCGAGCTCGGCGGGCAGGATCAGGCCGGTGACGCACCCGATCGCGCGGTCCTCGGCGAAGGTCTGGGCGAGGGCGGCGATCCAGCCGGGGTCGGCGAGGGTGTCGTCGTCGGTGAAGGCGGTGATCTCGCCGCGGGCCGCGGCGAGCCCGGCGTTGTGGGCCCGGGCCAGGCCCGCTACCGGCTCGCGCAGGTAGCGGACCCGGCCCCGGTACCGGTCACTGATCAGCCGTTCGGCGGTGTCGTCGGCGGGGGCGTTGTCCACGACGATGACCTCGAACCGCGGATAGCCGTTCCGCAGCAGGGAGTCGAGGCAGGGTCGCAACAAGCCCGCCCGGTTGTGGGTGGCGACGACCACGCTGACCGTGACCGGGTCCGCGGGCACCCGGGCCCGGCCTGCCCGGCCAGGGCGGGCCGCGGGTGTCGCGGTGGACAGTGCGGGAACGCGCAGTTCCCGGTGGGCGGCGTCGACCAGCGCCCGGCGCAGCGCGGCGCTCTGGCCGGCTGTCCCGGTGGCCGTGACCAATCCGAGCGGGTGTCCGTGCAGCCGCACCAACGCCAACACGCGTCCGTCCGGGGCGGCCGTACCGAGACCGCCGGGCGAGCGCAACTCGCTCGGCTCGTCCAGGTCCAGGTCGACGACGCGGACGGGGGTGTGGAGCGAGTTGCGTGCGGCGGGGCGCGGGCAGGCGGCTGCGGTGCGCCGGTCGGTGCCATTCATCAGTGCTCCCCCACGGGGGCGGACGCCGAGGACCGGGCGCGGGGACGCTCGGCGATCAGGGTCCTCAGCACCCGGCGGCCGTCGGAGACCGCGTGCAGGTGGGAGCGACCACTTCGGCGGGGGAGTTCCAGGCTCGGCACTTCGGCGATCCGCAGCCCCGAGCGCAGCGCGTGCGCGATCATCTCGGCCTCGATCTCGAAACCGGTGGAACGCAGGTCGAGCGTATCCAGGAAGGAGCGTCGGAAGGCGCAGTAGCCGTAGCACAGGTCGGTGAGGCGTGCGTCGTACAGGCGGTTGACGACGGCGAGCAGGGCCCGGTTGCCGAGCGAGCGGACCCGGGTGAGGTCGAGCGAGCCGCCGCCGGCGATGCAGCGCGATCCCTTGACGAAGTCGAACCCGTGGTCGAGGAAGTGCAGGTAGTGGGGGATCTCGCCGGGCCACATGGAGCCGTCGGCGTCCATCATGACGAGGTACTCGCCGGTGGCCGCGGCGAACCCGGTGCGCAGCGCGTTGCCCTTGCCGGGGGCGCTCTGCTGGACGCTGCGGACGGTCGGCAGGCACTGCCGGGCCATCGGGACGGTCGCGTCGCTGGATGCGCCGTCGACCAGGATGACCTCGTCGACGCAGCGCGGGATCTGCTCGAAGACCCAGGCGATGTTGGGGGCCTCGTTCTGGGCGGGGACGATCAGGCTGACCGTGTGGGTGGTGGCGATGCCGTCGCCGGCGCGGCGCATCGGACGGTGCACGGTGACGCGGTCGGCGGCGCGGCGGTGCGGGTGGCGGTCCCCGTCGTGGTCGGGGATGCGTCCGGCATAGGGGTACCGGACGATGTCGGGGGGCAGGGTGGTGCTCATGGAGCGGCCTCTCGGAGGGAGGCGGCGGGCGGGCGCCGGACACGGCGCGGCCCCTTGGTGTATGGCGAACGGGCGGCGGGCGCGGACGGATACGCGCAGGGAGCCCGGAAGGGAAGCCCGCTGGGGGCTGCCGAACGTCGAGAGCACTGTGGCGGCCGGATGTGGGGTGCGCACCGCCGGGCTCTCCCGGCGCCGGGGGCGCCGGTCGTACGAACTGGCTTATGCTCTACCGCACCTACGGGTGCGGGCTGTGCCAGGGCCTCATAGTCCATCGGTACGGACAGTCACGTCAAGGGGCTTTTGTCCGATTTTTACCGTAACTTCGCATGACGTCTGGCAACGCCGCGTCACCACCCCCCTCGCGGCCGTCGAGCTCAGCCGTCGACGGGGCGGCCCTGCGGCTCCTCCGCGATCCGGCGGGCGATCTCGGCCGGCCGCACCGGGCGCCCGAAGTGCCAACCCTGCGCCCAGTCGCAGCCGATGGTGCGCAGCCGCTCGGCGTCCTTGGCGGTCTCCACCCCTTCGGCGGTGACGTTCAGTCCGAGCGCGTGCGCCATCGACACCAGGCCGCTGACGATCCGCCAGCCGGTGGACTCGTCCTTGCCCGGTTCGTGCAGGTCGCCCACGAAGGACCCGGCGATCTTCAGCCCGGAGACCGGCAGGTCGCGCAGGTAGGAGAGGTTGGACCAGCCGGTGCCGAAGTCGTCCACGGCCAGCGACACTCCGAGGTCGACCAGCCCGTGCAGGGTGCGCAGCGCCTCGTCCTCCGGCCCGACCACGGTCGACTCGGTGATCTCCAGCTGGAGCAGGGCCGGGTCCAGGCCGGTGCCGTCGAGGATCCGGCCGAGGTCGGAGACCAGTGCGGTGCTGCGGGCCTGGCGGACCGCCAGGTTGACGTTCAGTTGCGGCGCGGCGTCACCGAAGCGCTTGCTCCAGTCCGCCGCCTGGCCGCAGGCCTGTTCCAGCACCCAGCGGCCGAGCGGCATGATCAGCCCGGTCTGCTCCGCGGTGGTGACGAACTCGTCCGGGCCGAGCACGCCGAGCTGCGGGTGGCGCCAGCGCACCAGCGCCTCCACGGCGGCGAGCCGGCCGTCCGACAGCCGGTACAGCGGCTGGTAGTCGATGAAGAACTCACCGCGGTCCAGGGCGGCGGGCATCCGCACCGACACCGCGTAGCGGCTGACCGCGCGGGCGTTCTCCTTGGGGTCGAACAGCGTCCAGCGGCCGCGGCCGGCCTCCTTGGCCCGGTAGAGCGTCAGGTCGGCGGCCCGGACGGCGGCGCCCGGGGTGGTCGTGGACACCCGCCGCTCCAGTACGCCCACGCTCGCGCCCACGGCCAGCTTGTGATCGCCGATCAGCACCGGCCCGGACAGCGCCTTGAGCACCGTCTTCGCGGCAGCCACCGCCTCCTGCTCGCCGCGGCACTTCTCCAGCAGGACGACGAACTCGTCGCCGCCGAGCCGGGCGACCAGGTGGCCGAGCGGGGTGAGGGCGGCCTTCAGCCGGGCGGCGACCGCGCCCAGCAGCTGGTCGCCCATGTCGTGGCCCAGGCTGTCGTTGACCACCTTGAAGCCGTCGAGGTCGACGTAGCAGAGGCCGAAGCGGGCTCCCGGCTCCGGGTCCTCGAACAGCTTCTCCAGTCGCTCGAAGAAGGCCGCGCGGTTGGGCAGGCCGGTCAGCGGGTCGTGGGTGGCCTGGTGGCGCAGCCGCTCCTGGAGCCGGTAGCGGTCGGTGACGTCCTCCAGCATCGCGACCTGGTACTGCGGGGTGCCGTCGTCGTCGCGGATCAGCGAGACGGTCAGGTGGGTCCAGACCACCTCGCCGTCCTGGCGGTAGTACGGCTTGTCGAACTGGAAGTACTCGCGCTTGCCGCTGATCAGCTCCTCGTACGCCTCCCACACGCCCGGGGTGTCCTCGGGGTGCACGAGGTCGCCGACCCGGCGGCCGATCATGTCCGCGGGGCCCGCGCCGAACAGCTCCTGCAGTGCCTTGTTGACCGCCAGAATGTTGCCGTTCGTGTCGCCGATGCCGATGCCGATCGCGGCGCTCTCGAACAGCGCGCGGAACCGGGCCTCGGAGGCGCGCAGCGCCCGCTCGGCCTCCTTGCGGGCGGTGTCGGCGGCGGTGCGGATCGCCTCCTGCTCGCGCAGCGTCCGCTCGCGCAGGGCGGCGGCCCAGCCGGCCGCGAAGGCACCGGTCAGGGCGGGGCCGCGGCCGTCGGTGAGCGGCTGCGCCTGGAGCAGCTCGACGGCCCTCGCCAGCAGCACCGGGTCGGTGAAGTGCGCGTCGACCAGCTCGGCGCCGGCCTGCGCGGCCAGCCGCGGCTCGAAGGGCTCGCCCTCCTGGGCGCGGTGCAGCAGCGCGGCGGTGCGCGAGACCAGCCGGTTGAGCAGGCCGGGGTGGACGACGATGCCGTGGTCGGCCGACAGCAGCCGGGCCCAGTCCCCGTGGAACCGGCCGGCGGCGGGGGTGGCGCTCATCTCCGCACCCCTGCCCGCTCCGGGACCTCTGCTCCGCTCAAGGACGGAACCCCACGCCCGCCACCCCGGTCATCCGCTCGGGGTGCTCACCGACCGACTCCGGCTGGTCCGGGCGCCACTGCGGCAGGTAGACCACGCCCGGCTCGACCAGCTCGAAGCCGTCGAACATCGCGGTGATCTGCTCGTGAGTGCGCATGGTCAGCGGGGTCGGCGTCATCCGGTACAACTTCTGGTGGTTCTCCGCCTGGTCCGGGCGACCCTCCAGCGAGGCGTGGGAGAGGACCAGGGCGCTGCCGGGGGGCAGCACGTCCCGGATCGCGCCGATCAGCTTCCACGGGTCCTCGGCGTCGCTGACGAAGTGCGCCACGGCCACCAGCAGCACGGCCACCGGCTCGCCCTCGGCCAGCAGCCCGGCCACCTCGGGGCGGGCCAGCAGGTCGTCGACGTCCCGGAGGTCCGCCTGGATGACCTCGCTGGCCGGGTCCCCTTCGAGCAGCAGGCGGCTGTGCGCGACGGCGACCGGGTCGCGGTCCACGTAGACGACCTTCGCCTCGGGCCGGATCGCGCGGGCGATCTCGTGCACCGCGCCGAAGGTCGGGATGCCGGAGCCGATGTCCAGGAAGCGGCTGATGCCCCGCTCGGCGAGGAAGGTCACGGCGCGGCGCAGGAAGGCGCGGTTGGACCGCATGATCTGGGGCAGCTCCGGCCACAGGGCCATGGCCTTGCGGGCCATCTCCCGGTCGACCTCGAAGTTGTGGGAGCCCCCCAGGTAGTAGTCGTAGACCCGCGCGGCGTTCGGTTTGTCCAGGTCCATACCCTCCGGTACCCAGCTCGGTCGCCGCATGCCTGTGACTCCTTCACTCCGGTGGCGGGGCGGCAGTGCCGCCAGGACACTGCTGTGACAGCTGAGACTACAAGCACAGAAGATCCTCCTCCGCACCCCGAACGGGTGCAAGCGGAGTGAGCGGCTCCCGGAGGCCGGCCGGCGGGGGCCCGGGGGCGGGTGCCGCGGTTCCTGCGGTGCGGGGTGGCGGGGGCCCGGGGGCGGGTGCCGCGGTTCCTGCGGTGCGGGGTGGCGGGGGCCCGGGGGCGGGTGCCGCGGTTCCTGCGGTGCGGGGTGGCGGGGGCCCGGGGGCGTGCCTTACGGTTCCTGCGGTGCGGGGTGGCCGGGGCGCGTCCCACAATGGGCGTGATGACCGGAGGCATCGAGGACTACGCCCTCATCGGCGACCTGCAGACCGCCGCCCTGGTGGGCCGGGACGGATCGGTCGACTGGCTGTGCCTGCCCCGCTTCGACTCCCCCAGCTGTTTCGCCAGGCTGCTCGGCGACGAGCACCACGGCGCCTGGCAGATCGCTCCGACGGGCGCCGCCGAGTGCCACGTCCGCCGCTACCGGGGCGACAGCCTCGTGCTGGAGAGCGAGTGGCAGGCCTCCGACGGGCGGGTGCGGGTCACGGACTTCATGCCGCAGCGCGGCCAGGGCGGGCAGCGCGACCCGCAGCTGATCCGGATCGTCGAGGGCCTGGAGGGCACCGTTCCGGTGCGCGGCACCCTGCGACTGCGCTTCAACTACGGACGGATCGACCCGTGGGTCCGGCGCACCGGGCACCACCGGGTCGCCGTCGCCGGGCCCGACTCCGCGTGGCTGCGGGTGCCCCCGGGGGTCCACACATACGGACTGGACGGCGTCACCACCTCGGAGTTCACCGTCACCGCCGGGCTGCGCGTCCCCTTCGTGCTCACCTGGCAGCCCTCCCACCTGGCCTCCGCCCCGCGCACCGACCCCGAGCAGGCGCTGCTCGCCACCCTCGACCGGTGGCAGCACTGGGCGTCCGGCTGCCGGTACCGGGGCGAGTGGCAGTCGGCCGTGCTGCGCTCGCTGCTCACCCTGAAGGCGCTCGCCTACGCCCCCACCGGCGGGATCGTCGCCGCCGCCACCGCCTCCCTGCCGGAGCGGATCGGCGGCGCGCGCAACTGGGACTACCGCTTCTGCTGGCTGCGCGACTCCTCGATGACGCTCTCCGCCCTGCTGCGCGGGGGGTTCCGGGAGGAGGCCGCCGCCTGGCGCCGCTGGCTGCTGCGCGCCATCGCCGGAGGCCCCCGGCACCTCCAGGCCGTGTACGGGGTCGCCGGGGAGCGGATGCTCGGCGAGAGCACCGCCGACTGGCTGCCCGGGTACGAGGGCTCGCGGCCGGTCCGGTTCGGCAACGCCGCCGTCGACCAGCTCCAACTCGACGTCTACGGCGAGGTGGTGGACACCCTCCACCTCGCGCTGCTGGCGGGGCTGCCGATGGAACGGCACGTCTGGTCGCTGCTGCGCTCGCTGATGGACCACCTCGAGCGGCACTGGCGCGAGCCGGACGAGGGGCTGTGGGAAGTGCGCGGCGGGCGGCGGCACTTCGTCCACTCCAAGGTGATGTGCTGGGTCGCCGCCGACCGCGCCGTCCGGCTCGCCGAGGCCACCGGGCTGCCCGCGCCGGTCGACCGCTGGCGCGAGCTGCGCGACACCGTCCACGCCGACGTCTGCACGCACGGCTACGACCGCCGGCGCGGCGTGTTCGTCCAGCACTACGGCGGGCGCGGGCTGGACGCGGCCACCCTGTTCGTGGTCAAGAGCGGCTTCCTGCCGCCGGACGACCCCCGGGTCGTCCGCACCGTGGACGCCGTCCGGGACGGGCTCGACCACGGCGGGCTGGTGCGCCGCTACCACGCCGGGACCCACGGCGACGGGCTGCCGGGCGGCGAAGGAGCCTTCCTGGCCTGCTCGTTCTGGCTCGCCGACGCGCTCGCCGCGACCGGGCGGACGGACGAGGCGCGGGCGCTGTTCGCGCGGGTGGTCGGGCTCGCCAACGACCTCGGGCTGCTCTCCGAGCAGTGGGACCCGCACGCCGGACGCCAACTCGGCAACACGCCACAGGCGTTCACCCACGTGGCACTGGTCAACACCGCCTTCACCCTGGCCGAGCCGGGGTAGCGGCGGGGTCGGGTCGGGCCGGTGTACTGCCGTCGGTGTACTGCCACTGCGGTACTGCCACCGGTGTACGGCCGGGGCGGCGTGGTGCGCGGCTAGGGTGAAGCCCGTGGACCCCAACCACTACCGCTTCCGGGGCGTGTGGCGGCTCGCGGCGCCGGCGCCCGCCGTGTACGCGGCGCTGGAGGACGTCCGGAACTACCCCCGCTGGTGGCCGGAGATCCTCGAGGCCCGGCCCACCGGAGAGGGCTCCGGGCAGGTGGTGGTGCGCGCGCTGCTGCCGTACCGGCTGGTGATCGGCCTGGAGGTGAGTCGGCGCGACCCGGCGGCCGGGGTGCTGGAGGTCGCCATGTGCGGGGACCTCACCGGGTGGTCGCGGTTCACCGTTCTGCCGGACGGTTCGGGCGGCGGGGGCGGTCCGGATGGTGCGTGGAGCCGGGTGCTGTTCGAGGAGGACACCCGGCCCGGGAAGGCGTTATTGCGCCGCCTCGCCCTGCCGCTGCACCCGCTCTTCCGGGTCAACCACGCGGTGATGATGCGCCGCGGGCGGCGCGGGCTGGCGGCTTTCCTGGCGACGGCGGACGACTGACAGCTTTCAGGTGACAACTTTCAGCGAACAGATAACAGATTTCGAAATCTGTCGTCTGTTCGCTGTCGCCTCGGCCGCGGGCCGCCGGGCAGCCTACGGGCCGCCTGGTGATCCGCCCACCCGTGCCCGAACCCTGGGACGCGGCGGCGCCGCCGGGGCTAGGGTCTGTCCGGAGCGTCCCGCCGCACCGGAGGCCCGCCATGACTGCCACGCCCGCCACGCCCGCCGGCCGCTTCGACCACGGCTTCGACGCCCCCTTCGACCGCGCCGGCACCGGCAGCAGCAAGTGGGCCAGGGCGGAGGCCCCCGGGGTGATCCCGATGGGCCTCGCCGACATGGACCTCCCCGGCCCGCCCGCGATCGCCGAGGCCCTGCAGCGGCGCGCCCGCCACCGCGCGTACGGCTACACGGTCTGCGACCCGGCCGGCCGAACCCTGGTGGCCGGCTGGTACCGCGCCCGGCACGGCGTCGAGGTGGATCCGGACTGGGTCCTGCTGCTGCCCTGCGGCCCGCGCACCGCGCTGCGCGTCCTGCTGGAGGCCGTCGTCCGGACCGAGACGCCGGCCGCGTGCCCGCAGCCGCCCGTGCTCTTCCCGACCCCCGAGTGGGGCGGCTTCGCCCAGCTCTGCCGCGCCGCGCGCATCCCGTACCGGGAGCTGCCGCTGCCCGTCGGACCCGACGGCTACCGGCTCCCGGACGGCCCGCTCCCCGCTCCGGCCGCCGCCGTGCTGCTCAGCAGCCCGCACAACCCCTCCGGCCGGGTCTGGCCCGTCGACCGCTTGCGCGCGCTGGCCGAGCGGGCGGCGGAGGCGGGCGCGCTGCTGGTCTCGGACGAGGTGCACGGCGACCTCACCCACCCGGGTCGGGTGCACCCCGTCGCCGTCGCCACCGTCGACCCGGCGCACCGCCACCTCGTCGTCACCCTCAACTCCGTCGGCAAGACCTTCAACTGCTCGGGCATCCCGAGCAGTTTCGCCCTCGTGCCCGATGCCGCGCTGCGCACCCGGTTCGCCGACGCCCTGGCCGGCTACGGGCTGTGGGAGGGCGGACTGCTGGAGCAGACCGTGCAGAAGGCGGCGCTGCGCGAGGGCGGTCCGTGGCTGGACGCGCTGCTCGTCCACCTCGCCGCCGCCCGCACCGGGCTGACCGACCGGCTCGGTTCCGCCGTCCGCTCGGCTCCGCAGGCCTCCTACCTGCTCTGGCTGGACGCCGCCGCCCTCGGTCTGCCGCCCGCGGACGCCCGGCGGGCGCTACTGGAGCGCTGCGGCCTGGAGGCCGCCGACGGCGCCGAGTTCGGCCCGGGCGGCCACGGTTCGCTGCGGTTGAACTACGCCCTGCCGGGCCCGGTGCTGGACACCGTCCTGGCGCGGCTGGAGCTGCTCGACCTCTGGTGATCGCGGTATGTGCCCGGGTCGTTCACACCGCGTGCGCACCTGCGCGCAGGCCTCCCCAATCCCCCGTCCTCACCCGTTCGCCACGCCCCTGACCTGCGGAAACGAACGTTCACGCGATTTTTGCGAAGCGTCCCGGCATGCTCCGTAGCAGACTGGGCAAGGTAGACCGGGCCGCAATCGTGATCCCGAGGATGGTGAGTCCGGTGATACCGACATCCCGCACCACTCCGCCCGACCGGCAGAGCGCAGCACCGCCCCCGACGGGGGTGGCCCCGTTGACCGAATCGGGGGCGCGCAGCCACGTGTCGGGCGTCTGCTTCAAGATCGGACCGCCTCGACTGGTGGGTGTCGAGGTCGAGTGGTTCGTCCATGACGATCGATGTCCCACCCGGCCCGTACGGCCGGAACTCCTCCACGCCGCACTGGAGTCGCTGCCCCTCGGCGGCGCCGACGGCACCTCGCTCCCCTCCGGTTCGCGCCTCACGCTCGAACCCGGCGGACAGGTCGAGCTCAGCTCCCCGCCCGCCACCGGCCTCGTGGCCTGCGCCGAGGACACCCGACGCGATCTGACCGCCCTGCGGGCCGCCTTCGCGGCGCAGGGCCTGCGTCTCACCGGCACCGGGACGGACCCGCTGGCCCGCCCCCGACGGATGGTGCTGGACCACCCCCGCTACGTCGCGATGGAGCGCTTCTTCGACTCCGCCGGGCCCTGGGGCCGGATCATGATGACCGGTACCGCGTCGGTGCAGGTGTGCCTGGACGCCGGCGACGCGGACGGCCCGCAGGCGGTGGAGCGCCGCTGGCAGCTGGTCCACCGGCTGGGCCCGGTGCTGGTCGCCGCCTTCGCCAACTCCCCGCTCCTGGACGGCAGACCGACCGGCCACCGGTCCACCCGACAGACCGTCTGGTCCCGGATGGACCCGACCCGCACGCTGGCCCCGGAGCCTGACCACGGCGACCCGCGCGACGCCTGGGCGCAGTACGTGCTGGACGCCGAAGTGCTGTGCGTACGACGACCGGAGGGGCTGCCGTGGACGGCCCCGGCCGGGCTGACCTTCCGTGACTGGATCCGCGGAGGCGGCGAACGCCCGCCCACGCTCGCCGACTTGGACTACCACCGCACGACGCTCTTCCCGCCGGTGCGCCCGCGCGGCCACCTGGAGCTGCGGATGATCGACGCCCAGCCCGGGGACGGCTGGACGGTGGTCGCCGCGCTGGTCACCGCGCTGCTGGACGACCCGGTGGCCGCCGACACCGCGCGTGCCGCGCTGGAGCCGCTGGAATGCCAGGGCGGTCCGCGCCCGCCGCGCAGCGACGTCTGGCGCCGCGCCGCCACCCTGGCGGTCGCCGACCCCGAGCTGCGCCGCGCCGCCCTCTCCTGCTTCGCCGCCGCCGACGCCGCACTGGGCCGCCTGCCCGGTGCCGGGCGGCTGCGCACCGCCGTCGCCGAGTTCGCCGAGCGCTACCCCGCGCGCGGCCGCTGCCCGGCCGACGACCAGCTGGACGCCCTGCGCTCCGGTACCCGACGCACTCCTCCGGAGGAGGCCGCACCATGACCGACGTCCGACCGAACGGCCCGACCGCGGCTCCCGCCACGGGAGTCGGGGCAGCACCCGGCACGGCGGCAGCCCGCGACATCGACGCGGCGCGCGACCTCACGGCGGCCCGCGGCATCGATGCAACCCGCGACCTCACGGCGGCCCGCGGCATCGAGGACCTGCGCGAGACCATCGTCGCCGAGCTGTCGGCCGCCCGCGCCCGGACCGCCGCACTGACCGACTGCGTCGAGGACGGCGACCTCACCGCCCAGCACTCCCCGCTGATGTCCCCGCTGGTCTGGGACCTCGCGCACATCGGCAACCAGGAGGAGCTCTGGCTGCTGCGCAACGTCGGCGGTCGCGACCCGATGCACCCGGAGATCGACGGGCTGTACGACGCGTTCCAGCACCCCCGGGCCGAGCGCCCCAGCCTGCCGCTGCTGCCGCCCGCCGAGGCCCGCGCGTACTCCCACGAGGTGCGCGGCCGGGTACTGGACCTGCTCGCCGCCAGTCCGCTGGAGGGCGCGCCGCTGCTGGAGGCCGGGTTCGCGTTCGGAATGATCGCGCAGCACGAACAGCAGCACGACGAAACGATGCTGATCACACATCAGCTCCGCAAGGGCGAGCCGGCCCTGGCCGCTCCCCCGCCGCCGCCCGTGCCCGCCGACGCGGCCACGCTGCCCGCCGAAGTCCTCATCCCGGCAGGCCCGTTCACCATGGGCACGGACACCGAACCCTGGGCGCTGGACAACGAGCGCCCGGCGCACCGCGTCGACCTGCCGGCCTTCCTGCTCGACACCACCCCCGTCACCAACGCCGCCTACCAGCGCTTCATCGCCGACGGCGGCTACGACGACCCACGCTGGTGGACGCCCGAGGGGTGGGAGCACAGGCAGCGCGCCGACCTCACCGCCCCGCTGTTCTGGCAGCACCGGGACGGCGAGTGGCTGCGCCGCCGCTTCGGCACCGTCGAGCCGGTGACGCCGGACGAGCCGGTGCTGCACGTCAGCTGGTACGAGGCGGACGCGTACGCCCGGTGGGCCGGGCGGCGGCTGCCGACCGAGGCGGAGTGGGAGAAGGCGGCCCGGCACGACCCGGCCACCGGCCGCTCCCGCCGCTACCCCTGGGGCGACGGCGCTCCCGGCCCGGAGCACGCCAACCTCGGCCAGCGCCATCTGCGCCCGGCCGGGGCCGGCAGCTACCCGGCGGGCCAGTCCCCTTACGGCGTACGGCAGTTGATCGGCGACGTGTGGGAGTGGACGGCCAGCGACTTCCGCTCGTACCCGGGCTTCCGGGCGTGGCCGTACCGGGAGTACTCGGAGGTCTTCTTCGGCCCCGAGTACAAGGTGCTGCGCGGCGGCTGCTTCGCGGTGGCGCCGGTCGCCTGCCGCGGCACCTTCCGCAACTGGGACTACCCGATCCGGCGGCAGATCTTCGCCGGGTTCCGCACCGCCCGCGACCTGGGGGATGCCTGATGTGCCGTCACATCGCCTACTTTGGAGCACCGTTGGCGCCACTGGAGCTGCTGGTGCACCCGCCGCACGGGCTCTACCGGCAGTCCTGGGCGCCCCGGACGCAGCAGCACGGCACGGTCAACGTGGACGGCTTCGGCCTCGGCTGGTACGCGGACGGCGACGAGGTGCCCGCCCGCTACCGCCGGACCGGGCCGATCTGGGCGGACGAGACCTTCGCCGACCTCGCCCGGGTGGTCCGCACCCGGGCCCTGCTGGCGGCCGTGCGCTCGGCCACCGAGGGCTGCGCGGCGGGCGAGACCGCGTCCGCGCCGTTCGCCTCCGGGCGCTGGCTGTTCAGCCACAACGGCGCGGTGGCCGGCTGGCCGGGCAAGCTGGACGCCCTGGCGGCGCTGCTCCCGCCCGCCGAGTTGCTGGAGCTGGAGGCGCGCACCGACTCGGCCCTGCTGTGGGCCCTCACCCTGCACCGGCTGCGGGCCGGCGCCGGGCTCGACGACGCGCTGGCCGGCACCGTCGCGGACGTCGCCGCGCACGCCACCGGGCGGCTCAACCTGCTGCTCACCGACGGCACCGCGATCGCTGCGACCACCTGGGGCGACACCCTGCACCACCGCTCCTTGCCGGGCCTCGGCACGGTGGTGGCCTCCGAGCCGTACGACGACGCACCGGGCTGGACGCCCGTCCCGGACGGCTCGCTGCTGCTGGCCGACGGGCGAGGCGTCACCGTCCGCCCTCTCCCCAGCCACTACTGATCCCCTGCTCTCCCTTCATCTTCTGAACAGAGGAACCACCCTGTCATGGACACCTTCGATCTCACCCGACTGCTGCCCGCCGACCACTTCAGCACCACGCTGCGCCAGGACGTGCAGCACGGCCTGACCTCCGAACCGAAGTGGCTGCCGCCGAAGTGGTTCTACGACGCGCGGGGCAGCGAGCTGTTCGAGGAGATCACCCGGCTGCCCGAGTACTACCCGACCCGCGCCGAGCGGGCCATCCTGACCGCCCGGGCCGGCGAGATCGCCGCCGCCAGCCGGGCCCGCACCCTGGTCGAGCTGGGCTCCGGCTCCTCCGAGAAGACCCGGCTGCTGCTGGACGCCCTGCGCGCGCTCGACACCCTGGAGACGTACGTCCCGGTGGACGTCAGCGAGAGCGCGCTGACCGCGGCCGGCACGGCGCTCGCCGCCGAGTACCCGGGACTGGCGGTGCACGGCGTGCTCGCCGACTTCACCGCCCGGCTGGGCCTGCCCCCGGACGGCGGCCCCCGCCTGGTCGCCTTCCTCGGCGGCACCCTGGGCAACCTGCTGCCCGAGGAGCGCGCGGCCTTCCTGCGCAGGCTGCGCACCGCCCTCGACCCGGGCGACTTCCTGCTGCTCGGCACCGACCTGGTCAAGGACCCGGCGGTGCTGGTCGCCGCCTACGACGACTCCGCCGGGGTGACCGCCGAGTTCAACCGCAACGTGCTCAACGTGCTCAACCGCGAGCTGGACGCCGACTTCGACCCGGACGCCTTCGAGCACGTCGCGCACTGGGACGCCGAGCAGGAGTGGATCGAGATGCGGTTGCGCTCGCTGCGCTCGCAGACCGTCAAGATCCCGGCGCTGGACCTGCCGGTGCACTTCGCCCGCGGGGAGGAGCTGCGCACCGAAGTGTCGGCCAAGTTCCGCCGCGAGCGGGTCACCGGGGAGCTGGCGGCGGCCGGACTGCGGCTGACCCACTGGTGGACGGACCCGGAGGGCCGGTTCGGGCTCTCGCTCTCCGCTCCGGCGTGAGCGGGGTCCGCCCCGTCGGGCGCGGGGTCCGCCGCGTCGGGCGCGAGGTACACCCCGGCGGGAACAGCTCAATTTGGTTGTTCACCTTACGAATTCCATGAGTCCGAAATGAGGATCCCGGTGTACAAGAGTTAAACGAACAGGGGTTACGATCGCGACTACCGAGCTCAGTGTTGAGTACCAGGAGTCAGAGATCGTGAGCGTCACCCAGAAGCCCTCCGGGGCGGTCGAGGCCCCCGCGCCCGGCCGCCTCGGCTTCGTCGTCTTCATCACCGCCGCCGCTGCCCTCGGCGGCTTCCTGTTCGGCTACGACAGCTCCGTGATCAACGGCGCCGTATCCGGCATCCAGGCGAAGTTCGGCGTCGGTGACGGCGTGACCGGCCTGATCGTCTCCTCGGCCCTGCTGGGCTCGGCGGTCGGCGCCGCGCTGGCCGGCCGGTTCGCCGACCGGTACGGCCGCATCAAGGTCATGAAGGCGGGCGCGCTGCTCTTCGCGGTCAGCGCCGTCGGCTCGATGCTGCCCTTCTCCGCCTGGGACCTCGCCCTCTGGCGCGTCCTCGGCGGCGCGGCCATCGGCATCGCCTCGGTGATCGCCCCGACCTACATCGCCGAGGTCGCGCCGACCAAGTACCGCGGCCGCCTCGCCTCCTTCCAGCAGGCCGCGATCGTGCTCGGCATCGCGATCTCCCAGCTGGTCAACTGGGTGCTGGCGGACGCCGCCGGCGGCGACACCCGCGGGCAGCTGCTCGGCCTGGAGGCCTGGCAGTGGATGCTCGGCATCTGCGTCGTGCCGGCCGTCGTCTACTTCGTGCTCTCCTCGGTCATCCCCGAGTCCCCGCGCTTCCTGATCCAGGCCGACCGCCTGGAGGACGCCCGCAAGGTGCTCACCGAGGTCGAGGGCGAGGGCGTGGACACCGACGCCCGGATCGCCGAGATCCGGGCGCTGATCGACTCCGACCACCGCCCGCGCTTCCGCGACCTGCTCGGCGGCCGCTTCGGCCTGCTCCCGATCGTCTGGGTCGGCATCGGCCTGTCGGTCTTCCAGCAGCTGGTCGGCATCAACGTGATCTTCTACTACTCGTCGATCCTGTGGCAGTCGGTCGGCATCGACCAGAGCAACTCGCTGCTGATCAGCTTCATCGGCTCGGTCATCAACATCCTCGGCACCGTGATCGCGATCGTGCTGGTCGACCGGGTCGGCCGCAAGCCGCTCGCGCTGATCGGCTCGGTCGGCATGGCGGTCGCGCTCGGCGCGGCCGGCTGGGCGTTCTCCTCGGCCACCGGCAGCGGCGACAACCTCACCCTGCCCGACCTGCAGGGCACCGTCGCCCTGATCGCCGCCAACGCCTTCGTGCTGTTCTTCGCGATGTCCTGGGGCGTGGTCGTCTGGGTGATGCTCGGCGAGATGTTCCCGAACCGGATCCGCGCCGCCGCACTCTCCGTCGCCGCCTCGGCGCAGTGGATCGCCAACTGGGTGATCACCGTCTCGTTCCCGTCCATGTCGCGGTGGAACCTGTCGGCGACCTACCTGATCTACGCCGCCTTCGCGGCGCTGTCCGTCCCCTTCGTGGCGAAGTACCTGAAGGAGACCAAGGGCGTCCGGCTGGAGGACATGGGCTGACCAGCCGAAACATCGGCTGATCCGACGGTCGGACCTTCGGCCCCCGCACCCTAGCGCGATCCGCGCGGGGGCGGGGGCCGAATCGTTCACTCCCTGCGGCGGACCGGGCACCTCCGGTACTCCTGTGCGACAGGAGGGATGTGTCCTTGATCTTCAACCGGCTTCGCACCCGCAGAACCACGGCCGCCGCCCCGACCGGCGGCTGCCCGTACGCCCACACCCACGCGCACCCGCAGGCCCACGCCGGCCCGCCCCGTCGGCCGGAGGCTCCGACGCCGGAGGCACCGTCGCCGGAGGTACCGCCGTCGGAAGCAGCGACAGCGGAGGTACCGCCGTCGGACGCGCAACTGCCGCCCGCGTCGGCGCCGTTCACCGACCCGGACCAGGCAGCCGACTTCATCCGGCAGTTCCACCACGAGCAGCCCGCCGCCGGTGACCCCGAGCCGCGGCTGCGCGCCGTCCTCGACGAGATCGAGCGCACCGGCGGCTACCGGCACACCCCCGCCGAACTCACCTACGGCGCCAAGCTCGCCTGGCGCAACGCCGCCCGCTGCATCGGCCGGCTGTACTGGCGCAGCCTGGTGGTCCGCGACCTGCGCCACCTCGCCTTCGCCGACGAGATCGCCGCCGAGTGCTTCGAGCACCTGCGGCTGGCGGGCAACGGCGGGCGGATCCGCCCGGTGGTCTCGGTCTTCGCCCCCGACCGTCCGGGCCGCCCAGCCGCCCGCATCCTCAACCAGCAGCTGGTCCGCTACGCCGGCCACCGGGTCGGCGAGGAGGTCGTCGGCGACCCGGCCGGCGCCGTGCTCGCCGCCTTGGCCCGCGAGCTGGGCTGGAAGTGCGCCGAGGACCGCTTCGAGGCGCTGCCGCTGCTGGTCCAGGAACGCCCGGGCGAGCCCCCCGCCTGGTACGAACTGCCGGACGACACCACCTTGGAGGTGCCGCTGAGCCACCCCGAGCACGACTGGTTCGCCGAGCTCGGGCTGCGCTGGTACGCGGTGCCCGCGATCAGCGACATGACGCTGGAGATCGGCGGCGTCCGCTACCCGACCGCGCCGTTCAACGGCTGGTACATGGGCACCGAGATCGGCGCCCGCAACCTCGCCGACGCCGACCGCTACGACATGCTCGGCACCGTCGCCGAACGGCTGGGCCTGGACACCTCCAGCGACCGCACGCTCTGGCGCGACCGCGCGCTGATCGAGCTCAACGTCGCGGTGCTGCACTCCTTCCAGGAGGCGGGGGTGACCATCGCCGACCACCACACCGAGTCGGAGCGCTTCCTCAAGCACGTCGCCCAGGAGGAGCGGCTCGGCCGCCCGACCCCGGCGGACTGGAGCTGGATCGTGCCCCCGGTCTCGGGCGGGCTGACGCCGGTCTACCACCGGTACTACGACCCGGTGGACCCGGCGCAGCGGCCGGCCTTCGTCCCGCGCGAGGCCTGGTAGCTCCGGACCGACGAACGTGTCGATCACGAGCGTTCGGACTGCGAACGCTCGGACTGCGGGGCGTCACGGCGACGAACGCGTCGGCGACGAACCCATCGGCGACGAAAGCATCGACAACGAACGTCCGGATGGCGAACCTTCCGCTCACGAACGCGGCGCGAGTCGCTCGAAGCGCAGTGCGAGCCCGTCGAGCAGCGCCTCCAGGCCGGTCTCGAAGGCGCCCTCGTCGACCGTCCCCCGGTGCCCGGCCAGCCGGTGCGCCTCGCCGAGGTGCGGGTAGTCGGCCGCGTCGTAGACCCCGGCGTCCGCCGGGAAGCCGGCCGCGAAGGAGGCCAGGGCGGAGCCGGTGACGAAGTAGCGCATCAGCGCGCCGATCCGGGTCGCCTGGCCGCGCGGCCACCCGGACTCGACCAGGTGGCCGAAGACCGCGTCGGCCAGGCGCAGCGCGTTGGGCCGCCGCCCCGGGCCCTGGGCGAGGACCGGGACGATGTTGGGGTGCGCGGCCAGCGCGGCGCGGTAGGAGCGGGCCCAGTCGCGCAGCGCCTCCGGCCAGGGGGTCCCCTCGGTACCGGCCTGCCCGTCGACGGCTCCGAACATCGACAGGTCGACTTCGCCGATGACGCTGTCCACCACCGCGTCCAGGAGCTCGTCCTTGGTGGCGAAGTGGTTGTAGAGCGAGGGCCCGCTCACCGACAGCTCGGTGGCAAGGCGGCGGGTGGAGAGGGCGTCCAACCCCTCGTCGTCGATCAGCCGCAAAGCAGCGGCGACGATGCGCTCGCGGCTGAGCAACGGGGTGCGTGGACGGGCCATCGTGGCGTTTTCCTCCGGTTCCGCCGGTCGGGTGGGTGAGGACCGATTCTGTCAGGCGCCTCTTCCCAGCGCGGGCCGGTCAGGGCTACAGTCCCACCATAAAACTTGCAGCGCTAGTTTATTGGTGAGGAGCCGCCGTGGACCTGGAGTTGTCGGAGGAGCAGAGCGCCGTCCGGGACCTCGCCGCCGCCTTCACCGACCGCGAGATCGTCCCGTACGCCACCGAGTGGGACCGCGCCGAATCCGTCGACCGCGCGATCGTCGGCAAGCTGGCGAAGGTCGGCTTCCTCGGCCTGACCATCCCCGAGGAGTACGGCGGCAGCGGCGGCGACCACCTCGCGTACTGCCTCGTCCTGGAGGAGCTCGGGCGCGGCGACTCGGCCGTGCGCGGCATCGTCTCGGTCTCGCTCGGCCTGGTCGGCAAGTCGATCAACAGCTTCGGCACCGAGGAGCAGAAGCGGCACTGGCTGCCCCGGCTGACCTCGGGCGAAGCGCTCGCCTGCTTCGCGCTCACCGAGCCCGGCACCGGCTCGGACGCCGCCAACCTCACCACCCGCGCGGTGCGGGACGGCGCGGACTGGCTGATCAGCGGCAGCAAGATGTTCATCACCAACGGCACCTGGGCCGACGTCGCCCTGGTCTTCGCCCGCACCGGCGGCGAGCCCGAGCAGCAGGGCCACCGGGGCATCACCGCCTTCCTGGTCCCCACCGACCTGCCCGGCTTCACCCGCACCGAGATCCACGGCAAGCTCGGCCTGCGCGGCCAGGCCACCGCCGAGCTCTCCTTCGAGGACGTCCGCGTGCCGGACAGCGCCCGGCTCGGCGAGGTCGGCAAGGGCTTCACGGTGGCGATGGCCGCGCTCGCCAAGGGCCGGATGTCGGTCGCGGCGGGCTGCGTCGGCATCGCCCGGGCCTGCCTGGAGGCCGCGGTCCGCTACGCGGGCGAGCGCGAGCAGTTCGGCCGGCCGATCGCCTCGCACCAGCTCGTCCAGGAGCTGCTGGCCGGCATCGCCGTGGACGTCGAGGCCGCCCGGCTGCTCACCTGGAAGGTCGCCGACCACATCGAGCGCGGCCTGCCGTTCGCCACCGAGTCCTCCGTCGCCAAGCTCTACGCGAGCGAGGCCGCCGTCCGCGCCGCCAACAACGCGCTGCAGGTGTTCGGCGGGTACGGGTTCATCGACGAGTACCCGGTCGGCAAGTACCTGCGCGACGCGCGGGTGATGACCCTCTACGAGGGCACCAGCCAGATCCACCAACTGCTCATCGGGCGTGCCCTCACCGGCGTCAACGCCTTCTGAACCACCCCTCGGACAAGGAGCCCGACGACGTGCGTCCCGTCTACTTCGCCGCAGCCCGCCGCACACCCATCGGCCGCCTGCGCGGAGCGTTCGCCACCGTCCGCCCGGACGACCTCTCGGCCACCGTGCTGCGCGCCCTGCTCGCCGACGTACCCGCCCTCGACCCGGCCCGGATCGACGACGTCTACTGGGGCGCCGCCAACCAGGCCGGCGAGGACAACCGCAACGCCGCCCGGATGGCCGTCCTGCTGGCCGGCCTGCCGGAGAGCGTCCCCGGAGCCACCGTCAACCGGCTCTGCGCCTCCGGCCTGGAGGCCGTCACGCTCGCCGCCCGGGCCATCGGCTCCGGCGAGGCCGAGGTGGTGCTGGCCGGCGGCTGCGAGTCGATGACCCGCGCCCCCTTCGTCCTGCCCCGCCCCGACGAGGCGCTGCCGCACCGGATGGAGACCTACGACACCCGGCTCGGCTGGCGGCTCACCAACCCCCGGATGGCCGAACTGCACGGCGTGCTCAGCATGGGCGAGACCGCCGAGGAGGTCGCCACCCGCTACGGCATCACCCGGGAGCGCCAGGACGCCTTCGCGCTGCGCAGCCACCAGCGGGCCGCCGCCGCCCGCAAGGACGGGCACTTCGACGCCGAGCTGATCCCGGTCGAGCGGCCGGACGGCGTGACGGTGAGCCAGGACGAGGGCATCCGCGAGGACACCAGCCTGGCGAAGCTCGCCGGACTCAAGCCGGTCTTCCGCCCCGGGGGCACCGTCACCGCCGGGAACGCCTCGCCGATGAACGACGGCGCGGCCGGGTTGGTCCTGGTCAGCGAGGAGGCCCTGCGCGACCTCGGACTGCAGCCGCTCGGCCGGTACGTGGCGGGCGCCTCCGCCGGGGTGCACCCGGACGTCATGGGCATCGGGCCGGTGCCGGCGACGGCGAAGGTGCTCGGACGGGCCGGCTGGTCGCTCGCCGACCTGGACACCGCCGAGCTCAACGAGGCCTTCGCCGCCCAGGCGCTGGCCTCCGCCGACGGCATCGGGTTCGACCCGGAGCGGGCCGACGAGCTGGTCAACCCCAGCGGCGGGGCGATCGCCCTCGGCCACCCGCTGGGCGGCTCCGGCGCCCGCATCCTCACCACCCTGCTGCACCGGATGCGCCGTACCGGCGCCCGGCGCGGCCTGGCCACCATGTGCGTGGGCGTGGGGCAGGGTACGGCCGTGCTGGTCGAGAACGTCTGACGGGGTTTCCGTGAGTTCCGTGGTGCCTGTGGTTCCTGTGGTTCCTGTGGTTCCTGTGGTTCCTGTGGTTCCTGAGTTTTCCGTGATCGGAGGAGATGAGATGGCCCGTTTCACCGGGAAGGTCGCCGTGGTGACCGGCGCTGCGCAGGGCATCGGGGCGGCCACCGCCCGGCTGCTGGCGGAGGAGGGCGCGGCGGTCGCCGTGGTCGACCTCAGCGCCGAGCGGGCGGCCGGGACGGTCGCCGAGATCACCGCCAAGGGCGGCACCGCCCGGGCGTACGGTTGCGACGTGGCCGACTACGACGCCGTCGAGGCGGTGTTCGCGCAGATCGCCGCCGACCTCGGCGGGGTGCACATCCTGGTCAACAACGCCGGGATCACCCGGGACAACCTGTTCTTCAAGATGCCCAAGTCCGACTGGGACGCGGTGCTGACCGTCAACCTGACCAGCGCGTACAACTGCAGCCACGTCGCGCAGAAGTACATGGTGGCGCAGAAGTACGGGAAGATCGTCTCGCTCAGCTCGCGCTCCGCCCTCGGCAACCGGGGCCAGGCCAACTACGCTGCCGCGAAGGCCGGCATCCAGGGCCTCACCGCGACCCTGGCGATCGAGCTCGGCCCGTTCAACATCAACGTCAACGCCGTTGCCCCGGGCTACATCGCCACCGCGATGACCGCGGCCACCGCCGAGCGGGTCGGCAGCTCGGCCGAGGAGCACCAGACCGAGGTCGCCGCCCGTACGCCGCTGCGCCGGGTCGGGCAGCCGGAGGAGGTCGCCTCGGTGGTCGCCTTCCTGGCGAGCGAGGACGCCTCGTACGTCAGCGGGCAGACACTGTACGTCAACGGCGGCGCCCGGTAGTCCGGAGGGGCTGCCCGAGTAGGCGGTTCCCGGCAGGTCCGGGAACTCCTACTGACGGGTCATCAGAAGACCGCCCCAGGTGCGAGGTTACTTTCCCCTGGGGCGGTCTTTACCTTTTCGCGTGGCCGAGCATGACCACGACCTTGATCACATGACCCCACCAATTGACTATGGCATGATCATGCAGCACTCGATGGGATGGCCGAACCGACCCGACCGGACCAGGTCGGGCCCTGCGTCCCAAGGAGTCCCATGGGCAGCCCCGCTACCCTCCGCCGCGCCCTGGCTCTGCTCGCCGTGGGGGCCACCGCCCTCACGGCCGGCACCGTCGCCGTACCGGCGGCCGGCACCGCGACCGCCGCCCCCTCGCACAACCTCGCGGGCGTCCACGTCCGCCCCGCCTCCTTCGGGCACCACAACGTCCAGGCGCGCCCCGCGCCGCTGACCACCACCCAGTGCGTCAGCCAGATCGGCCTCCACTGCTACTCCCCGCTGCAGTACCGCGAGGCGTACAACCTCAACCCGCTGTACCAGGAGGGCATCACCGGCAAGGGCCGCACGATCGTCATCGTCGACTCCTTCGGCTCGCCGACCATCCAGCACGACCTGGAGGTCTTCGACAAGCAGTGGGGCATCCCGGACACCCAGGTCGAGGTGGTCAAGTGGGGCAACGTCCCCGACTTCGACCCGAAGAACCCCGACCACACCGGCTGGGCCGGCGAGACCACCCTGGACGTCGAGTACGCCCACGCGGTCGCCCCCGACGCGCACATCATCCTGGTCGAGACCGGCGTCGCCGAGACCGAGGGCACCACCGGCCTGCCCGAGATGATGGACGCCGAGAAGTCCCTCATCAAGGCCGGTCGGGGCGACGTCATCTCGCAGAGCTTCGGCGCCACCGAGAACACCTTCCCCGGCTTCGAGAAGGGCGACTTCAAGTCGCTCACCGACCTGCGCTACGCCTTCAAGGCCGCCGCCGACCGCAACGTGACCGTGCTCGCCGCCTCCGGCGACAACGGCGCCACCGACGCGAAGGAGAACGGCAGCGACCTGTACCCGTACAAGGTCAACTCCTGGCCGTCCTCGGACCCGCTGGTCACCTCCATCGGCGGCACCCAGCTCACCCTGGACGACAGCGGCAAGCGCACCGCTGACGACAAGGTGTGGCACGACAAGTCCGGCGCCGGCGGCGGTGGCGTCTCCGGCATCTTCGAGCGCCCGTGGTACCAGGCCGGCGTCGCCAACGTCACCGGCAACCACCGCGGCACTCCGGACATCAGCATGAGCGCGGCCGTGGACGGCGGGGCCTGGACCTACGAGTCCTACGACCCGACCGCGGTCGGCTGGCACCTCACCGGCGGCACCAGCGAGGCCACCCCGATCTTCTCGGGTGTCGTCGCCCTCGCCGACCAGCTCGCGGGCTACCGCCTCGGCCAGATCAACTGGCGGCTGTACGGCCTGAGCCTGCTCCCGAGCCAGTGGAGCGGCATCAAGGACGTGAAGCAGGGCGACAACGGCTGGAACGGCGTCACCGGCTACAACGCCACCGAGGGCTACGACCTCGCCAGCGGCCTGGGCACCGTCGACGGCGCCAAGTTCGTCCACGCGATCGCCGGTCGGTGACCGGGGCCCGGGCAGCGGGTCGCACGACTGGCAGCTGACGGCTGACGGCTGACGGCTGACGGCTGACGAACGACAGCGGACAGATGACAGATTTCGAAATCTGTCATCTGTCCGCTGTTTTCTGTCTTCTGTTCGCTGACCTCTGTTCGCTGACCTCTGTTGGCGGTCTTCCGCTGCCCGTCAGCCGTCAGCCGGTAGCGGCCAGTTGGGCGAGGTAGCGCTCGGCGGCGCGGAGCTTGCGGCCCTCGGGGCCCGGGAGGAAGGCGCGCAGCTCGATGATCTCCGGCGCGATGCGGATGGCCTCCGCGCGATCGGTGATCGAGCGCCAGCAGGCCTCGGCGTTGGTGGCCGCCTGCTGGGTCTCCGGGTGGTCCGGGCCCTGGGAGCGGAGCAGCGTCAGGGCCACCTCGCGGTAGATGTCCGCAGCCTCGGCCGGTCGGCCGGCGAGCCGACAGACGTGCGCCCGGACCTGACGCACCTGGAGGACCGGTTCGGAGACGGCGCCGTGCTCGGCGATCGCCTCCAGCTCGAGGGCGAAGGCCAGGTCGGTCGCGGCGGCGTGGTCCCCCGCGTCGGCGCTGCGGACGATCCGCCCGATGACCTCGCGGTAGTCCGCCCGCGGGCGGCCGGCCGGCTGAGCGTCGACAGGGGCCGGGCCGGTCGGGACTTCGTCGGTCGGGGCCTCGGCAGCGGGCACCGCGCCCGTCGGCTCGGCCTCGGCCGGAACCGCGTCCTGGGACTCCTCCACGACCTCCGCGACCTCGGCGACCTCCGCGACCTCCGCGACCACGGCGGCCTCCACGACCTTCGCAGCCTCCGGCCCGCCCTTGAGGAGCGTGACACCCGCCGGGGTGGCGTTCTCCTCGGGCGCACCGCCCTCGGTCACGGCATCGGCCGGGACGGGCTTGCGCAGGGTCACACCCGGTGCCACGCCGGGTTCGACGAACTCGTCGGCCTCGCCGGACGCGGCGGACGCGGAGAACTCGCCCGCCTTCAGCAGGCTGACCGGACGCGCCGGGCGGGGCGGGGTCGGCGGCACGCCCGGCTTGACCAGGCTCACCGGGCCGCCGACGGTCACCGGAGCGGCGGGCAGGGTGGGCACCGGCGGGGTGGCAGCGTCCTCCTGCGGCTCCGCCGGGCGCGGCAGCAGCGGCGCCGGGGGCGGCGGGAACCCCGCGGGCACGGCGTCCGAGACGGGCACCGCGTCCGTCACCGGCGGCAGGTCGGCCACCGGGCCGTCGCCGCGCCGCGCTGTGTTGCGGAAGAACGGGCGGTCCGGGGCGTGCGTGGCCAGGATGACCACATCGGGCCGCAGCACCGAGTACACCTGCTGCCGCAGCTGCTCGGGCGCGAGCACCTCGCCCGCGCCGGGCCGGCCGCCGTGCAGCGCCTCGATCAGGGCGCGGGTGAAGGTGCCGATCTGCTCCGGGTCCGGGCTGACGACCGCCCACAGCGGGATGCCCTCGCTGAGCGGCGAAACGGTGCCCTGGAGGTACGGCCAGGCGTTCTGGTCGGCACTCAGGTCGGCGATGACGAGGGTCTGCCACTCGGCCGGACGGTGGCTCAGCTCGGCGGCGATGGCCTGCCAGGGCAGGCCGTCCTGCTTGGCGTCGCGCAGGGTCAGCTGGAGCTGGCCGCCGCGCTTGTCGGCGACGACGTGGCCTCCCACGTGCACCAGCAGCGGACCGGGGTGCCGGGAGGCGGCCCGCAGGTGGGCGAGGACGGTGTGCGGGTCGCTGGCGCCGGGGAGGTGGACGGCGTCCACCGCGTCGGCGGCCAGCAGTACCTGCGGCGACACGGCGGCGAGCATCGCCGAGAGCACCGGCGCCTGGGTCGGGCCGCCCCGGCCCCAGGTGCGGCGGCCGGAATTGCCGTACCCGCCCTCGACCACCAGGATCCGCCCGCGCGGCGCGGCACCGAGCCCGCCCGGGGTCGCGACTGCCGTACCCGGGACGCCGACCGGTGTCCCGCCCGCGGCCGGGAACGGCGGCGGAGTGGCCGAGGACGCCACGCCCGCGGCGGGCAGGCCGGTGAGCGTCCATCCGGTCGGCGGGACGGGCGGCGCGGCAGGAGGCGCCGCGGGCGGCGCCGGTGGCGTGACCGGCGCCGGGGGCGCGGGCGGCGGCTCGTAGAGCGCGGCGGGCCCGGGCGGGTGCTCCTCGGACGGGAGGCGCGGGGGCGGCGGTACGGCCTCCCAGGGGCCCGAGTCCGCTGCCGGGTCGGGGCCTCCGGAAACCGCTGTCGTCTCCGTCATCTCCTGGTCACCGCCCCGCCCCGCCGCTCCCGCGGCGTCTGATGCCCTTGACTGCGTGGTGCCTGCCACCACACTCCGTGCGCGCCACCCTACGAGATCCCGCCGCACCCGATCCAGGCCGGGTCTCCGATCGGCGCGCCACACCGTCCGAGCTGCCCGCTATCGTGCCGTCATGACCGGTGCCGACCGCCCCTTGCTCTTCCTCGACGTCGACGGACCGCTCATCCCCTTCGGTGCCCCTCCGCCGGGCGGCTACCCCACCTACCGCAGCCCGTACGGCTCCGGCTCGGCACCGGGCGGGAACCCGCTGGTGACCCGTGCCGACCCGGCGCTGGGGCCGCGCCTGCTCAGCCTGCCGTGCGAACCGGTGTGGGCGACCACCTGGCTGGAGGACGCCAACGAGTGCCTCGCGCCGTGGCTCGGACTGCCGCAACTCCCCGTCGTGCCATGGCCGCTGGAGGGCGAAGAGGACGGGACGGACGGCGTGCACTGGAAGACCCGCACGCTGGTCGCCTGGGCGGCCGGCCGCCCCTTCGCCTGGGTGGACGACGAGATCGGCGAGGCGGACCGCCGGTGGGTCGCGGCCCACTCCCCCGCCCGCACCCTCCTCCACCGGGTGGACCCCCAACGCGGCCTCACCGAGGCCGACTTCACCACACTGGGCGCCTGGCTGCGCACCGTCTGAGCGCGAGATCCGACCCGATCTACCGCAGCGGGCGGTGCGCGACCGCGAGGCGTGCCGCGGCGTCCGCGATGAACGCCGCGACCGCGCCCTCGAACTCGGCTTCCCGGGCCTTGAGTTCATATATGTCGGCGGCATCGCGCAGCATCCCCACGCAGGCGAACGCGGCGTCCGCGAGCGGCTCGGGCCGACCCGACAGCAGCTGCAGCCGGAACCGCGCCGTCTCGGCCGACGCGCCCAGCCGGTCGGCCTCGTCGGATGCCACACGGCCGAGGACGGCTTCCCCGGTTCAGGACGGTGAGCTCAGGAGCCGGCGAGCAGGTCCCGCAGCAGGGTGACGGTGTCGGAGTCGAGGTCGCGGCCGGTGCGGCGGCTGAGAGCGTCCAGCCGGTTGACGGCGCGCAGCAGCTGGTCACGGGCGCCGGCCGAGGCGTAGGCGTAGAACAGGTCCCGGTGCAGGAGTTCGACGTCCGGGGCGACGGCGAGGCCGCGGAAGACGGCGGCCTCGGCGCTGCGGTGGTCGCCGTACTGCAGGCGGCGGGCAGCCAGTTCGTGCGCGGTGTCGACGATCGCCGCGATCATGTCCTGGCGCTCCGCCTCGGCCCAGCCGTACGAGGCGGGCGGTGCCTCGGCGAACGGCGCGCCGCGGACCAGGGCGAGCGCGTGCGCCAGGGCGGCGTCGGCGGTGGCGCTGGTGCTGCGCATGCCGCGCCGGTAGAGGCTGCGGAACTCGTCCCAGTCGCAGGTGACCGCCGGGGCGAAGGAGTAGCCGTCGGTGGTGTCGGTCGGCAGGAAGGCGCGGCCCTCGGGCGAGGTGCCGAACCAGGCTGCCAGATCGGCGAGTTTGCCCGGCAGCGGGCTCTTCGCTTCGGCCGAGGTCGGGTGCGGGTCGAGGTGCGCGGCGCCGGGGTGCAGATCGTGGTCGAGGGCGTGGTGGTCGGAGCCGGGGCGCAGAGCGAGGTAGACGGCGAGCTCGGTGAGCCGGGGCAGCGCGCCGGTTTCGGCGCTGCCGAGGACGCCCGCGACGTCCACCGGTCCGAGCAGCCGGATCCGGGGGGCGTTGCGCGGGGCGTGCGCCTCCGGGGAGCGCAGGATGGCGAGCAGGTCGTCGCTGTCGCTGCGGCCGGACGTGGTCCGAGCGACGGCGGCAGCGGGGGCGGCGGCGACCGGGGCCACCTGGGCGACGGCGGCGGGGCCGGGCTCGGAGGCTGAGGCCTCCGTGTCCCCGGCGTCCCCGGTCCGTACGGCTTCGGCTTCGGCCTCGGCGACGGCGACGGCGACGGCTTCGGTAGCGGGGTCGACGGACGACTCCGGCTCCTCGACGGTTTCCGGCGCGGGCTCCCGCACGACGGGCGCGACCGGCGCGACGGGCGCAACCGGTACGACCGGCTGGACGGCGAGGACGACCGTCGGAGCGGCCCCGGTCGGAGCGTCCGCCGCCTCGACAGCCTCCTCGCCCGTCCCGGCGGCGGGCTCCTCGGACTCCGGCACATTCGGCCGCCGCAGGTCGCGGGTGGTCTCGTCGCCCGTCGCCTGCCGTCCCTGTCCGTTGACCGCGAACCGCGCCGGACCGGCCGGGACAGCCGCCGGACCACCCGCGGACGGACCACCCGGCACCGGAGCCGGAGCCGGTGTCACCGGGTCGGTGCCCGCGAACGGGCTGGCGCCGGTGCCGATGACCCGGGCCAGCAGCCGCGGGCCTGCGGCGGAGTCCGCGCCGTGCTCCGCCCCGCCGCCCGAGGCGCCGACGGCCGCCAGCACCGGTACGGCGGCGGGCAGTTCGGTGGTGTCGGTGTCCTCCGGACCGTCCAGGGTCCAGGCGGGGGCGGGGTGCTGGGTGGTGTCGTCGGCGACCCGGAGCAGCTCGGCGACCTGCTCGTACTGGTGCCCGCTGAGCCGCTGCAGCTCGACGGTGAGGTGCAGGCCCGGGATGGCGGCCTGACCGGTGGTCGGGAGGGTCCAGCGGGCGACCGGGCCGGTGCCGCGTTCGGGGGCGCGGGTGATGACGGCGACGCAGGTGCGCGGGCGGCCGTCGAGCAGCCGGCCGAGTTCGGCGGGGATGCCGCCGCCGGGCTGCTGGGCGCAGAGCACGATTTCGGGGGTCCACGACTCGTCGGCCTGGCCCCGGCTGCGGGCGTCGCGCGGGCTGGCGGCCTCGGCGGCGACCAGGGTGGCGCGGGCCTTGGCGGTGCGCGGGCCGAGGGCGGCGAGCGCGGCCTCCAGGGTGGCGTGGCGGTGGACGCGTTCGGCGGCCGGGCCGCTGATCGGCACCTCCTCGGCGAGGTCGACCAGGTGCAGGTGGAGCCGGTCGGCGAGCGGGCTGTGGGCGAGCTCGATGGCGAGGGTGCGCAGCACGTCGCGGGCGTCGTCCGGGTGGCCGGAGAGGTGGAGCAGCCGGACGGCCTCCAGGTCGGCGAGGACCACCGAGCCGTCGGGCGAGGTGCCGAGGGTGACCAGCGCGGGGTACGGCGCGGCGGTCTTGCGGGCCTGGGCGGCGCTGAGCATGTCGCCGGATTCGGGGCTGCACCACCAGACGTTGGCGGCGTGCGCGGCGCGGAACGGCGCGATCGGCGTGGCCGGGCCGGACAGGTGCAGCTCGATGGTGTGGTCGGGGGTGATCCGGGCGGCGACGATAGCGGGCAGGCGCTTGCCGCCGCGCACGGTGTTGCGGGCCAGGGTGCGCAGGGCGCGGTCCAGCAGTTCGAGCCCGGCCTGGTCCTGCCGGGCCATCAGCTCGTTCTCGAAGGCGGCGGCCTCGACGGCGGGCATCGCGATGCGATGCCGGGGGCGGCGGGCGCGCTGCTGGGTGCCGCGCTTGTGGGCGACGGTGCCGACCATGATGGCGGCGAGCAGGACACCGACGGTGGAGGTCGTGAGGGCGATGGTGTAGTCGTCACTGGGAGCCGGGTCGGCGTGCGCGGCGGGGGCGGGCGCATGCGTCGTCGCCGGGGCCTGGGTCGGGGCCGACTGCGGCGCACCCTGCGACGGCGCCGGAACAGGCGCGGGAGCAGGCGCGGGCGCCGGAGCAGGCGCCGGCGCGGGAGCCGGCGCGGGAGCCGGAGCCGGCGCCGGCGTGGCGGCAGCCCCCGGCACCGTGAGCACCATGCCCGGCACCACCACGTCCGGGTCGGTCAGCTGCTCCCCGTCCGGTGCCTGCACCCCCTTGTTCGCCTCGAAGAGCTTCGGCCATTCCTCGCCGTCCCCCAACTCCCGCTGGGCGATGGCCGACAGGCTGTCCCCGGCCTGGACGGTGACGGTCCGCTGCCCGCCTGTACCCGCACCCGGCTCCGTCCCGGCCTGCGGCGTCGTCCCCTGCGGAGTCCCCTGTGGCGCGCCCTGCGCCGCACCGCCCGAGGGCGCCGGAGCGGGCGCCGGAGCCGGAGCAGGCGCCGAAGCCGGGCTCTTCGCCTCGTCCGGCTTGGCGTCGGCCGGCATCAGCAGTTCCCAGCCGGGCTGGATCGGCCGGTCGGCGTCGAAGCGGATGCCGGAATCGTCCATCACCCGGCCGTCGTTGAGCTTGGCGATCTCCACCCATCGTTCGCCCGAGTCCAGTTGGCGCTCGGCGATGGACCACAGGCTGTCGGCGGGCCGGCTGTCCCGCACGGTGTACGTGGGTTGCTGCTCGGCGGCGGGCACCGGCGCGGGCACGGACTGCGCGGCGGGCAGCGCGGCACGCTGCACGCCGGGGGTCAACTGCGCCTGGGCCGCCGGGGTGTGGGCCAGTTCGGGGACAGCCGCGAAGGCCGAGCCGGCCACCGGCAGCAGGGCGAGCACCGAGCCGACCAGCCCGGCCGCGAGCCGCTGGCTCCAGCCGAAGGCGGGGATCCGGCGGGCGATCCGGCCGCGCAGCTGGGCGGGGATCTCCAGCAGGACGGAGAGCGCGAAGCACGCCCAGGCGAGCCAGCCGACGACCACCAGCGCCCACAGGAAAAGCCGTCCGTCGTCCGGGCTGGTGAGCGCCTCGCCCACACCGCCCGGCGCGACCTCGCCCATCCCGGCGACCGCCTGGGTGCCGTACAGCAGCAGCGCGGGCACGCCGAACAGCAGGACGAGCAGGGTGACCAGCGCGGCGAGCGCGGTGATCAGGGCGCCGCCGCGGCCGCGTCCGCGCGGCGGTCGGGGCGCCGGGGCGGCGGGCCGTCGTGCGCCCCCGCCGGCGCGATGCGCGGCCCCGGCCCGGCCGTTGCGGGCCTGGGCGGTTCGGGCCTGGTCCTTGGCACGTGGCGCGGCCATCAGTCGGTCTCCGCTTTCTCGACTCCGTGGACGAGGGTCGCACTGCCCTTGCCCGTTACCTTCCGCTCCCCGAGGGCGCCCAGCAGGACCGGCCGGTAGTCGGCCTGCACGGTGACGGTGACGACCTTGCCGTCACCGGAGAACGCGATGTCACCGGCCCTCAGACCGTAGAGGCCGAGGTAGGCGTCGGCGGCGTCCCGGACGTACTTCTCCTCGACCTTGAAGCCCGCCCCCTGCAGGACGGCGGCCCGGTCGAGCTGCTGGCCGCCGACCCGCGCGGCTTCCTGGGCGTAGGCGTCGGTGCGCTCGGCGACCCGCAGTCGGCCGCCCGCGTCGATCACCAGGGCGATGACGAGCACGACGTAGGCCGCGCAGATCGCGACGAAGAGGGCCACCGCGCCCCGGTCGGACCGACGCGCCCGCGCCGGTCGCCGCAGACGACTCAACACCCGCATCCCCTCCCCGCGATCCGCATGCCGCTCTCCCCACCGGCCGCACCGGGCGCCGCTCGGTACCGTTCTGTCATTCCCCGAGCGCTCTCCGCTTGCGTCTCCCCCGCACGGGCCGCCTCCAATCCCCCCGCTCCTCCGTGGCGGAAGCCGCGGTGGCGGCGGCGCGCGCCGTCACGTGCCCCGGTAGCGGTCCACCACCGAGGTGAACTCGCCGACGAGGTGCTTCGTCACGGGGACACCGGACGGTCCGCCGAGCAGGTCGGCCAGTTCGACGTCACAGACCACCCTGACCGTGACGGTGGTGACCGGGCCGCCGGGTAGGTTCAGCTCGCCCTTGACCACCTGGACGTCGCCGTTCCGGCAGGACACGCCCTGCTGGCGCAGCGACGCGAAGGCGGAGTCCCTGGCCGGCTGGTCCATCCCGTCGACGCTGCGCTGCAGCGAGGCGGTGCGGGCCCCGGCCCGGGCGGCGGCCTCGACGCTGCCGGCCGTGGTCTGCACCCGCCCGGCGGCGATGGCCACCAGGACCAGCCCGACCACCGGCGGCACCACGATCGCCGCCTCGATCGCGACCCCGCCCCGGTCCCGCCGCCGCGGGCGCCACCGGCGCAGGCGCGAACCGGGCGGGCGCGCACCGGGCAGCCCCCGTCTCACGGCTTCACCACCGGCGGTACGAAGCGCTCGCGCGGCGCCTCGGCGAACTGCGTGATGACGGGCGCCGAGAGACCGGGTATCAGCAGTGGTGGCCGCAGCTCCACGGTGACCCGGATGGTCGTGGGCGTGCTGCCGTCGGTGCGCACCGAGTAGTCGTGCGCGCCCTGCCGGTCGAGGAAGTCCCGGGCCTGCCGCTGCGCCGCCTCGTTCTTTGCCTCGTCCGTCGCGTTGCCCTGCACCCGCCCGGCGTCCACGCCCTCACGGGCGGCGCTGAGCGCGACCTGCCGGTCGTACCACCACAGCGCGGCTTGGACGACGAGCAGCAGGAGCAGCAGGACGACCGGGAAGACGATGGCGAGACTGACGCTCATCGACCCCCGGTCGCCGCGGCGACGGACGCGGCGCATCACTTGGTGGCGCCGCCGCCCGCGCCGCCGGGCATGTTCGGGTCCTGCTGCACCTTCTGGACGACCTTGTCCTTCAGCAGGTACAGCGCGGTCGCGACGGCTCCCGCGACGAACACCAACGCGATGATGGCGAGGGCGAGTTCGATGCTGATCGCGCCGCGGTCGCCGCGCGCGCGAGCGGCTCGCAGCCGGCCGAGCCGCAGCGTGAACAGCAGCAGGGCGAACTGCACCGGCAGCAGGACGGGCCGCAGCGCCCGGCCGGCCAGGTGGACGAGTCGTACGGTCATCGGGTTCTCCCGGGGGATGTGGCGGTGTGGTGGTGGTGCGGGCTGCTCCGGAACGGGCTCTGCATCTGCGACAACCTTCATCCGGGTGTCAGTTGAGCATCTGGTGGAGCGCCGGGAAGACGATCAGGACGGTCATCAGCAGCGTCAGCGCGGCTCCCGGCGCGACCATCCGCTCGCTGTCGGCGTTGGCGCGGGCAAGGTCCTCGGCGAGCAGTTCGCCGCGCAGGCCCTTGGCCCGGGCCCGCAGGGTGTCGTACACGGCGGCGCCGTCGGTGCCGGACAGCCGCATGATGTCGGCCACGTCCTGCAGCGGGCTGAGGCCCAACTCGGCGGCCAGTGCGTCGAGTCCGGCCCACGGCGGGAGCCGGTCGGTGGCCGCGCGCTCCAGCGCGTCGCGGATCCGCCGGAACACCGCGCCCTGCCCGACCGAGGCGGCCCGGCGCAGCGCCTCGGCGGGGCCGCAGTCGGCGGCCCGCTCCAGTGCGACGAGTTCCAGGTAGGCGGCGATGCCGTGCAGGTACTCGGTGCGCGCCTCCTTGGCCTCGCCGCGCACGATGGCGTCCGGGACGAACCAGAGCAGCCCGGCCAGCAGCGGTCCGGCGACCAGCGGCAGGGCGAAGGGCAGGCCGATGTCCATCACCACGGCCATCGCGCCCAGGTAGGCGGGCAGCACCAGGCCGAGCGCGGCGAACAGCAGCTTGTGCACCATGAACCGGGCCGGGGTGCGGCCGATCAGGGCGAGTTCGCGGCGCGGGACGGAGACCCCCCGCAGCTGGACGGAGCGCTCGCCGATCCGGTCGTACCAGCGCGGCCGTTCGTCCGGGTCCTGCTCGCGGTCGGCGGGAACGGCGTGCAGCCGGTCCAGCGCCTGGTGTAGGTCCGGGGGCGCGGGCCGCAGTTCGGCGACCAACAGGGCGAGGCCGCCGGCCGCGACGGCGCCGGCCAGCACGGACCAGGGGGAGATCACCGGACCTCCCCGAGCTGCTCGGTCTGCTGCGCCTCGGGTGCCTGCGCGCCCGTCCGCCGTCCGTTCCTGCTGCGCCGGTCCGGCGTGAGCAGCCGGGGCACCGGCGGGTGGGAGGCCAGCGCCCGCATCCAGGCGATGATCGCGACGAACAGGGCGGCGACCACGGCGAGGACCAGCTGGCCGAGGAAGGTCCCGTACGGCCGGGTGTACTCGGTGTTGAAGGAGCCGATCGTGACGACCAGCACGATGATGCCGACGAGCCAGCGGATGGTGGTCCGGTGCTTGGCCCGGTCGGCCTCGATGACGCGGCGCTGGCGGACCTCCTCGCGCACCGAGTCGGCCATGTCGGACAGCGTGCGGGCCAGGCCGGGGCCGCTGTCCCCGGCCCGCAGCACGAGCGCGGCGAGCACCTTGTCGGCGGTGGCGTCGGCCAGGCTGTCGGCGAAGGCGTGCAGCGCCTCCTCGGGCCGCCAGCGGGCCTGCAGCCGGGCGGCCAGCTCGCCGATCTCGTCCTCCAGGGCGGCGGGGGCGGTGCGGCGGCTGGTGACGATGGCCTGGTTGAGGCCGACGCCGAGCAGCAGCACGTCGGCGATCCGCTGGGTCCATTCGGACAGCGCTTCGAGCCGCTCGATCCGGTGGGTGTCCGGGCGGGTGGTGTCGAACAGCCAGGGCAGGCCGAAGACGGCCAGCGGCACCAGCAGCGCGGTCAGCGGGATGCCGGTGAACAGCCAGGCCAGCGGCGCGCCGGCGAGCGCGAGCGGCAGCTGGACCCTCCGCAGCCGCACCATCCGGGGCGCGGCCGTCCCCGGGGCGCCGTACCAGAACACGTGGGCGCGGCCGGCCAGCGGGTTGGACCGCGCCGCCTCGTCCTCGTCGCCGGGCTCGCTGCCGCGGGCCCAGGCCACCAGGGCGACCAGGCCGCCCGCGACCGCCAGCCCGCACAGGGCGAACAGCAGCATCACCGCGCGCCACCGCCGATCCGCAGCTGCAGCGGGCTGGCCCAACTCCCGTACCGGGAGCCGAGCAGGCCGGCGTCGAAGCCGGCCCGGCGCAGGTCGTCCAGGCACTGCGGCGGGGTGTGCGGCACGGCCCGCGGCTCGCCGAGCTCCGGCCGGGGGCCGAAGACGGTGTTCAGCGCGGGCCGTCCGCTCTCGCCGAGGCCGGTGACCTCCAGGACGTGGGAGACGAAGCGGTGCCGGCGGCCGCCGACGGCGGTCTCGTCGACCATGCTGACGTGCACGATGAGGTCCAGGGCGTTGGCGGTGAGCCGGTAGGCGAGCGAGTCGGTCATGTGCGAGCCGTACTCCAGGCAGAGTTCGGCGATGCGGTCGACCACCATGTGCGGGCCGCGGGCGTGCAGGGTGCACATCGAGCCGCCCTCGCCGTTGGTCATCACCCGCAGCATCGGGACGACCTCGCCGGAGCGGACCTCGCCGACGATGATCCGGGACAGCGTCATGCGCAGCGCGGCCGGAATGAGGTCGCCGATCGTCAACTCCCCTGCCAGCCGCCCCTCGACGCGCTCGCCGTTGCCCTCGCGGGCCTCCATCGGGACGACCTGGCGCAGGTGGCCGAGGGTGTGCAGCCAGAGCTCGAACTCCGACTCCAGGGTGCCGATCCGCTCATCCGGCGGGATCTCGGCGGCCATCGCGCGCAGCAGGCTGGTCTTGCCGACGCCCTGCGTGCCGGTGATCATCACGTTCTTCCGGGCCCGGATCGCGGCGGCCAGGAAGGCGGCCAAGGTGCCGTCCAGGGTGCCGAGTTCGACCATCTCGGGCAGCGTCGCGGAGGCCACCCGGTGGCGGCGGATCGCGACGTACGGGCGGGGCGTCACCTCGGTGAGCGCCTGCAGGCGCATGCCGCCCTCGAGCCGCAGCGCGAGGGTCGGGCTGGCGGTGGACAGGCTGCGCTCGCCGCCGCCGTGCTGACGGGCCAGGTCCTGCAGCAGTTCGATGAGTTCGGCGTCGCTGTCGGCCACCGGCGGGACCTGGCGCAGGGGTTGGTGCACCTTGGAGACCCAGACGTCGTCGCAGCCGTTGATCAGGATGTTCTCGATCTCCGGGTCGTCCAGGTAGGGCTGGAGCCGCCCGGCCCGGAAGAGCAGGTCGAAGACGGCCTCGGCGAGGGCGCGGTCCTGCTCCCGGGTGGGCGGGATGCCGTGGGTCTGCGCGTAGGCGTCGGACCAGCGGGCGACCGACTCCTCGATCAGCGCCCGGCCGCGCTGGCGGCGGGTGGCGCGGTCCGGCTCCGAGCCGGAAGCGGACGTCAACCGGCTGATCTGCTGGTGCAGTTCGGCTGCGACCTGGCGCTTGAGCTCGCGGGCGACCTGCGGGTCGACGGCGGGCCGGGTGGCGGCGCCGCGCAGGTCCAGCGAGGGCAGCTGGGAGGGCACGGCGGTGGGCGAACCCGAGCCGGGCGCGACGGGACCGGGCCCGACGGGGCCACCCGCGACCGGACCGGGCGCGACGGGCTGCGGCGCGACCGGGCCGGCCGTGGGCACGGGCGCCGACGCGGCCCAGGGCAGCGCGGCGGGATCGGCCGCGGGCCGCTGGTGCAGGGGGCTACCGCGCACGGAGCACCTCCCCGGGGTTGTGCGGGTACTGCCCGTTCACCTGCACCTGACCATCCGTCACCGTCGGTTGCTGGAGCGGGTACTGGTCGTCCCGATCGCCCTGGTCGGCCCGGTCGCCGCCCTGGTCGGCCTGCGGCGGCGACTGCACGTGCGCCGGGAACGGCGCCGGCGCGGCCGGCTGCGGCGCCAGCCCGGCCAGCGGCGCCACCGGACCGGTGACGATCACCGGCGGGACCGGCTGCGGCGGCGTGTACGACGGCGGCTCCGCGTCGTACGGAGCCTGACCGTACGGAGCCGAGCCGTACGCCGTCTGACCGTACGGAGTCTGCGAGTACGAAGTCTGCGAGTACGGCGCCTGCCCGGACACGCTCTGCCCATACGCGTCCTGACCGTACGGGGATTGCCCGTAGGCCACCTGCCCGTACCCGGTCGGCGCGGGCGTCGGCGTCGGGGTCGGCCGGCTCGGCGCCGGAGGCACGGGCACCACGGGCACCGTCGGGCCCGGCACCGGCGACGGCACCGCTGCCGCCACCGGAGCCACGGCCGCCGGAGCCGCAGCCACCGCGCCCGGCGCCAGCCGCTGCCGACGGCGGCGGACCAGCAGCTGCACCTCGTCCGCCGCCGAGCGTGCCGTCCGCATCAGCTCGGAGCGGATGAACCGCCGGTCGGTGGTGTCGCCGCCGTCGGAGAGCACCTTCGCCGTCCGGGTGGCGTGCGGCAGCACCCCGAGCACCGGCAGTCCGAGCTCGCGGGACACCTCGGCCCGCGCGTACGGTCCTTCGGCGACCAGCAGCAGCCCGAGCGCGTCCGCTCCGGTGCCGGCCGAGGCCAGGTCCTCGGCGAGGGCGGACAGCCGGGGCCGGATCGCGCTCAGCCCGCGCAGCGTGGTCCGGACGGTCACCGCGACCACGTCCGCCCGGCGGGCCAGCACCGCGCTCGCGCCGGTGGCGCCGGAGCGGCCGAGGTCCACGATGACGTCGTAGCCCTGCTGTTCGATGCCGTGCAGCAGTTCGGCGAGCGGCTCCCAGGTGTAGGCGAGGCCGGGGGCCTGGGTGGGGTCGGTCAGCCCGGGCAGCAGCAGGCGTTCGGCCTCGCCGTCCGGCGAGAGGTCGATCAGCTGCTCCCAGATGGTCTGCGCGAGCAGCCCGCGCCGGTCGGCGACGGCCAGGTTGCGCAGCCCGTACACCGCCTCGACCCGGCCCTCCAGGGCGCCCGCGAGCACCGCGCCGCCGTCCGGGTCGGCCTCGACCAGCAGGATCCGCCGACCGGGCTGGAGCGGCCAGGCCAGCAGCAGCGCCAGCGCGGTCGTGGTCGCGCCGGGCGCGCCCGGACCGCCGACCACCGCGATCACCGCCATCAGGCGCCCCCGGTCGCGGCCGGGGCCACGGACGCACCGGACGCGGACGCACCGGCGGACGGCGCCCCGGTCGCGGGCGCGCCGCTCGGCGCCGGGCCGGGCACGGCTCCCCCGGTCGCGGCGCCGCGCGGCGCCAGCAGCACCTGGATCCGCCCGCTCGCCACCCACTGCGCCAGCCGGGGCCCGTCCGCCGTGCCGACCGCGACGTCGATCACCTGGCTGCCGTCGGTGTCCACCCGACCGACGGTGATCACCGTCGCCGGCAGCGAGTCGGCCCGGCCGTTGTCGGGCGTGTAGACCACGACGAGCTGCACCCCGGGCTGGAGCCGGCTGGCGGGCAGCTGGCTGCGCTTGGCGGAGACGCCGACCACGATCTGCCCGGGCTGCACGGTGAGGCCCTGGGCGAGGTCGCCGCTGGTGAGCATCGCGCCGCGCTTGAGGTCGGTGGCGGCCCGCATGCCGATCGCCTTCGTCCGGTCCTGGGCCGACACCGGGTGCAGCGCCGGGTCGCCCGCGATCCGGGCCACCACCAGGTCGTCCTCGGTGATCACCTGACCCCACGGCACGTCCCGGGCGAGCGCCAGCACCGCGACCCGCTGGCCGGTGCTGTTGTAGAGGACGGCCCCGCCCAGCCCGCCGGCCGCGATCAGCGCGACCGCCATCGCCAGCACCGCCGGGCGCCGCCGCCTCGCCCGCATGGTCCGTCCGGGCGCGTGCGGCACCGCCCGTCCCCGGCCCCCGCCCTTGCCCGGGCCCTTGCCCGGATGCCCGCCGGACTGCTCCTGCTGCTCCGGGAGCGCCACGGAGGCCCCGGCGCCCGCGGGTGTGCCGGATCCCGGCGTCGCGAATGTACGGTTCTCCACCGGGTTCCGCCCTTCCCTCGTACGTTGCCGGATCGTCAGTAGTCGAATCGCCGTCGTGGCGCGGTCAGTTGAGGACCTGCATCTCGGCGACCCGGAGCGTGAACTTCGAGGACTGCGGGATGTCGACGTCGAAGACCTTGGCCTGCGGTCCGGTCACGACGACGTGGCCCTGCCAGTTCGCCGTCACGGTGCCGGCGAAGACGCCGTCCTTCCTGGTGCCCGAGCCGACGGCGAACTCGTACCCGCAGTCCGGGGACTGGGCGGCGCCGTACTTCGGGTCGTACGGCGTCCCGGGCTTGTCACAGGTCTTCTCGACGCCCCGGTCGAAGATCCAGGTCACGTTCCTCAGCACGGGCGTGACGGTGACCGAGGCGCCGGGCACCGACAGCGTCTTCGGCTCAGGCGCCTTGACGTCGTCCAGCCAGAGCCAGACGGGCGCCTTGACCACGGCGGTGCCCTTGGGCGCGACGCCCGCGGCGGGCTTGGGGAACCTCATCTCGTGGGCGAGGCTGAGGCCGACGGCCCGCAGGTCGAGCACCGGGGGCCCGGCCGGCGAACCGGACTCGAACACGCTCTCGATGCCGTCCGTGCCACCGCCCGTCTGCGGGCAGACCTTGGTGTAGATCGCGCCCTCCGAGGGCTTGTGCCCGCCCCACTCGGTCGCGCCCTCGGGGGGCTGCGGGTCCTGCACCTTGAAGTAGCAGCCCACGTCGCTGTTGAACCAGCCGCGCTCCGGGTCGTGGCAGGCCCATTCCACGCCGTGGTAGCTGCACACCATCGGGCCGTCGTCCGACCCGCCGCCACCGCCGCCGCCCGGCTGGGTGGACCCGGGCTTGGGGGTGCCACCGGTATGGACGTCCGAGCAGATCTTGTCGGGGGCGCATTGGGTGGCGCCGCCCCCGCTCGGTGGTTCGTCTGCCGACGCCGGCAGCGCCGTGGAGAGCAGCAATCCGACGGACAACGGTGCGAGGATCACGAATCGCCGGGCCCGATGACGCCTGTTCGGCATGGTCGACACTGTCGGCACGGTCAGCATGTCCGGTCCACCTCCCGCTTGAAGTCGTAGATCAGCCAACGTGCTTGGAACCAGTGCAGGGAAGCCGTCGCCAGGTAGCGATTCAGCCGCTGGGCCGGATCTTTCGCGGCCCGGGTGACGGCATCGACACGATGCCAGTCGGTCACGTCGACGCAGTCCTCGATCACGGCGGTCTGCGGATCGGCTTTGAGGTCAATGGCCTTGACCACCGCGGAATTGCGCGGCGTTCCGGTCATCACCAGTTTGGCGTCGCGGAGTTGACGCAGGCCGACCAGGGTGTCCGACAGTGCGCGACCGGAGGAGTACGACTCCAGCGAGAATCCGTCCGAATCCGTGCGTGCGAAAGCCTCGGTCTGGGCCTGCCACCAGTCCTGATAGGTCTTCAGGGCCAGTCGGCCCATCGCCCCTTCCGGGCCGTCGGTCGGCGCGATCGAGGCGTTTACGGAACCACTCGAAGGAGTTACCGGGGCCACTCCCGCAACGGTGGGCGCCGCCGTCCCGAGGTGATCGACGGAACCGTCGGCGCCACCGCTCGCACAAGCGCCGAGCAGCAACACCAGAACCGCCCCGCAGACCCCAACCGCCCCAGGGCGCAACACATTTCCGCGCTGCCGCATCGCCCCACCTCGTCGCGACCGAACCGATCCGTGATCCACGGCCGCCAGAAGAATTCCGCCGTCCCGCCGGTGTTTCCGCTGGGGATCGATTCTTCGCCAACCCACCCCATCACGGCAACACCTCAGGCCCCCTGACCTTACGCGGAAGGCGGTTCCGTCGGGGCACTTTCCCGCCACAGAACGGCCAACAGTTCTTCGGAAAGCGACAATCCGGCCAATGCGCCCCGAACCGCGGCCCGATTGCGCATCAACAGGCGCCCGCCGTGCGGCGGAACGAGCAGGCGCGCGCCCGGCGCACCCGAACTACCCGCCGACTCCCCACCGTCCGTCAGCGCCGCCACGGCGGGCTGGAGGTCCAGCGGGGCGACGGCCGCAGGGGCACCCGGAACGCCCTGGCGCAGGACGGTGGTCAGGGCCCGGCTGAACGAGCCCTCACCGCCCGGCAGTACGGCGTCCCGGCCGCGTCTGCCCGGGGCGTAGCGGCCGATCCGGCCCCACAGCGGGACGCGCGGGTAGCTCAGCAGTTCGCCCGCGCTATCCTCGCCGCCGCGCTCCAGGGCCGCCCAGGTGTCCCGGTCGGCCACCGCGTCGACCAGCAGCAGCGCCTCCTCCTGGTCACCGTGCACCATCGCGCTGACCACCCAGTCCCAGGCCAGTCCCCGGCGGTAGGCGTTGTCGGGGGTGCTGCCGCCGGTGACCAGGGCGAGCCGGCGCCCGCGCGGGTCGGCGACCAACTGGCCGACCAGGCAGACCACCAGCCAGCGGCCGGGGTGCTGGGCCGCGTCCCGGACGGCGGTGAGCATCGCGTTGGCGTCCGCGTCCGGCGCGGCCGTGGTGACCCGGCAGCCGGCCGCGCCGGCGTCGAAGCACATCCCGGGCAGCACCTCGGCGAGCAACCGGGCGCCCTCCGGCGCGGACGCCGCACCGCCGAAGGCCCGGTCGGGGCCGCCGTCCGCCCCGATCACCACCAGATCGACCCCGCCCGCCATCGCTCCCCCCTCCTGGTCGGCCCCGACGCCCCGGAGCCGCCGCCCGCCGCTGTGGTCCGCTCGCCGCGCCGCCGTGCCGTGCCGTGCCGGTTCACGCCGCCGTTCGCGTCACCGCTCGCGCCACCGCTCGCCGCACCGCTCGCCGCACCGTCCTGCCGCCGGGCAGGCTACCGCCCCGGGCGGCCGCCGACGGGGCTCCCGGCCCGTCCGCTCAGGGACCATGGGCCCTATCGACGCACGCGCCGACCGAGGACGATCGGACGCATGGAGCGTGAGGACCGTGTGGAGACCCTGAGCGAGGCCGAGTGCCTGCGGCTGCTCAGCACCGTGCCCGTCGGGCGCGTGGTGTACACCGAGCACGCACTGCCGGCCGTCCTGCCGGTCTCCTTCGAGGTCCTGGACGGGCGGCTGGTGCTCGCCGTGCGCCGGGGAAGTGCCACCGCGCGCGGGCTTGACGGCACGGTGGTGGCCTTCCAGGCCGATCTGCTGGACCCGGTCACCCGCACCGGGTGGAGCGTGCTGGTGCACGGACGGGCCGATGCGGTGCGCGACCCCGAGCAGGTGCGGCGGGTGCTGCGCTCCGGTCTGCGGGCGTGGGTGGGCGACCCGGAGCCGCTGTTCGTCGCCCTGGTGCCGGAGCTGGTCAGCGGCCGCCGGCTGTTCCCGACCGGGCGGGGCACCCCGGGGCGGGCGATGCTGCGGCCCTGAGCAGCCGCACCGTCCGAACCCCGGCTTCCTGACGGACGCGGCCTCCCGACCGGGTCGGCTCCCGACGGTGTCGGCTTCCTGACGGACTCGGGCTCCTGACAGATACCGGTGGGTAGGCATACGCTTCCGGCGTCCTGACCCCTCCCCGGGCCTGTCCCCCCCTCCAGGAGCGCACCGTGACGACCTTCGCCTCCCTCGCCGAGCTGACCTCCGCCGTCGGCACCGAGCTGGGCACCAGCGAGTGGCACACCATCGAGCAGCGGCAGATCGACCTGTTCGCCGAGGCGACCGGCGACCACCAGTGGATCCACGTCGACCCGGAGCGCGCCAAGGAGAGCCAGTTCGGCTCGACCATCGCGCACGGCTACCTGACCCAGTCGATGATCCCGGTCCTGGCGAAGGAGTGCTACGCGGTCGAGGGCGTGCGGATGGCACTGAACTACGGCTCCGAGAAGGTGCGCTTCCCGGCGCCGGTGCCGGTGGGCACGGCGATCCGGGCCACCGCCGTGCTGGTCTCCGCCACCGAGGTGCCGGGCGGGGTCCAGGCGGTGGTGCGGTTCACCATCACCAGCGAGCAGAGCGCCAAGCCGCACTGCGTCGCGGAGACGATCACCCGCTTCTACGCCTGACCGGGCCCTACCCGGCCGGTCCCGGGGCCGCACCGGACCCGGGGCCGGCCGGGTACGCCGATTGGACCGCACCGAGCCCTCCACCAGGTCCGGACGGCCCACGGCGAGTAACCTCCGACGAGATGGTTGTCGTACCGCAGTGACCTCGGCCGAAGCCGCGGTGCGCGCCCCGGCACGCCCGGTAGCCGTGACCGTCCTTGGAGGAGCCGTGCCCCGCCCCGTCTCGTGGTTCTCCCGCCTTGTCGGTCTGTCCTCGCAGTTCGCCCCGCCGTCCGCCGGCCCCGCCGCCGACCGCGCCGTCCCCGGGCTGGCCGGGCTGCCCCGGGCCGCCTGGCACCGGGTCAGGACCGACGCCTTCGGCGCCGAGCCCCGCGGCGAACGGCTGGCCCGGATCCGCCGCTCCCCGCAGTTCGCCGACGGCGCCTTCCGCAACCCGGTCCCGACCCGCCGCCTGGTGTACGAGCGCAGCCCGCTGGAGATCACCCGCGCCCAGCTGACCGGGGACAAGACCCGCCGGCTCCCGGCCGCCGCCGTACCGGTGCACCGGCTGCTCCCGGCCGACCTGGCCGCACCGCCGGAGTCCGGGCTGCGGCTGACCTGGCTGGGCCACGCCACCGTGCTCGCCGAGATCGGCGGGCGGCGCGTCCTGCTCGACCCGGTCTGGGGCGAGCGCTGTTCCCCGTTCGCCTGGACCGGCCCCAAGCGGCTGCACCCGGTGCCGCTGCCGCTGTCCGAACTCGGACCGGTGGACGTCGTCGTGGTCTCCCACGACCACTACGACCACCTGGACATGGCCACCGTCCGGGCACTGCTCGGGACGGACGCGGTGTTCGCGGTCCCGCTCGGGGTCGGGGCGCACCTGGAGCACTGGGGCGTACCGGCCGCGCGGATCGTCGAGCTGGACTGGTGGGAGTCGGCGGAGGTCGCCGGGCTGACCCTGACCGCCACGCCGGCCCGTCACTACTGCAGCCGCGGCCCGCGCACCAGCTCGCTGTTCCTGTGGGCCTCCTGGGTGGTGTCCGGCGGCGGGCACCGGATCTTCCACAGCGGGGACACCGGCTACTTCCCCGGGTTCGCCGAGATCGGCCACCGACTCGGGCCCTTCGACGCGACGATGGTGCAGGTCGGCGCGTACAGCGACTTCTGGCCCGAGGTGCACATGACGCCCGAGGAGGGCGTGCGGGCGCACCTGGACCTGGGCGGCGGGTTGATGCTGCCGATCCACTGGTGCACCTTCAACCTGGCGCTGCACCCGTGGGAGGAGCCTGCCGAGCGGGTGGTCGCAGCCGCCCAGGCGCTCGGCGCCCGCCTCGCGGTGCCCCGCCCCGGCAAACCCTTCGAACCAGTCGACCCGCCCACCCTGCGCCTGTGGTGGCGCGCCGTCGCCGCCGCCCCGCCCGGCACCCAGCCACCGGCCGGCAAGCCGGAGCCCGCGACGGGGGATCCGGCGGGGGCGGCGGAGGTGCGCGAAGAGGTGACGGAGTTCAGCTGACGGGGTTCAGCCGACAACTTTCAGCGAACAGATTTCAGCAAACAGATTTCAACATCTGTTCGCTGAAAGTTGTCGGCTGTCACCTGTCGACTGCACGGCGCCCCACAGCCCGGTCGCCCGGCCGCCAAGCCGGGACTGAAACGTGTTCTACAGACAGCCGGGGCCCGGCGAGTTACCCATGTCACACCGCCGCACGGTTGGCTTCTGCCACTATGACCTCGTGACCGACCTGACCGTAACGCCCACCCCGGCCGTCCTGGGCGCCCGCCCGACCTCACCGTTCGCCGAGCTGCTGCAGCTGGAGCAGCTGGACGAGAACACGTTCCGGGGCTGCTGCCACGCCGGCGCCCCGATGCGCGCCTTCGGCGGCCACGTCGCCGCGCAGGCGCTCGTCGCCGCCGGGCGCACCTGCGAGGACCGTCGCCCGGTGCACTCGCTGCACGGGTACTTCCTGCTGCCGGGCACCCCGACCCGGCCGATCGACTACGTGGTCGAGCGGGTGCGCGAGGGCATCTCGTACACCACCCGCCGGGTGACGGCGGTGCAGGAGCGGAACGAGATCTTCTCGCTCTCCGTCTCCCTCAAGCACCCCGAGCCGGGCACCGACCGCCACCGCGAGATGCCGTCGCTGCCTGCCCCGGAGTCGCTGCCCGACGCGGTCGCCCAGGCGCCCGAGGAGGTCCGCCGGATGGTCGCGGCGACCGGGGGCTTCCAGGACCTCGACGTGCGCTTCGTCCCGCCGGGCACCCCGGGGCTGCCGCCGGCCGTCCCCGGGCTGCTCCAGCAGTTCGTCTGGATGCGCACCGCCTCCCGGCTGCCGGACGGCGACCCGCTGCTGCACGCCGCCGCGCTCGCCTACCTGTCCGACCTCACCTTGGCCTCCACCGCCGGGCTGGACGAGCAGGCGAACTTCTTCCAGCGCACCGAGCCGCCCACCCTGCTGATGGCCTCGCTGGACCACGCGATGTGGTTCCACCGCCCCTTCCGGGCCGACGAGTGGCTGCTGTTCGCCCAACGCAGCCCGTCCTCCTCGGACGGCCGCGGCCTGGCGCTCGGCGAGTTCTACGACCGGGACGGCCGACTGGTCGCCTCGGCCGTCCAGGAGGCGCTGATCCGCCGCCAGCCGTAGGGCTGCCCCACCCCGGTGACCGCCGGGCGAACGGAAGGGGGCCGGTCGGCGTCATACTCCTGAGCGGCCCCGCCCCGTATCATGGTGCGGGTGACCAAGGTTGACCTGTCACCACGGCCGGTGGAGGCGATGTCTCCGCGTCAGCTCGAACGCCGCGAAAGCCTGATCGCGGCCGCGCTCGCCCTGGTGAACGAGATCGGCGTCGAGCGGCTGCAGATGAAGCAGGTCTGCGAGCGGTCCGGAGTCGCCCTGGGGACGGCGTACCGCTACTTCTCCTCCAAGGACCACCTCCTGGCAGCGGCGATCGCCGACTGGCACCGCCTGCTGCTGGCCGACCTGGTGGCCGAGCTGCGCGGGCCCAGGGCCGGGCTGGGGGACACCGACCGGGCGGTCCGGTTCGTCCGGGGCGGGATGCGGGCCTACCAGCGGCAGCCCGAACTCGCCCGGCTACGGGTGGCCGTGGCCGCCTCGACCGACCCCTTCGCCAGCGAGGCCCTGCAGGGCATGGCCCGGGCCGACAGCACCGCCCTGCAGGCGGTGACGGCCGAGGTGCCGGCCGCGTCCAGCGAGCTGGTGCGGCACATCGTCGCCCACGCCTGGCAGGGCGAGCTGACCGCCTGGGTGACCGGCCGCACCACCCTCGGGGACGCCCGGCGGCGGCTCGAGGACGTGGTGCGGCTGGTGCTGACCCCGTACGAGACGCGGTACCCGGCCCCGTACGAGGTCCAGTCCACCGGCTGAACGCCTCCCGGCCCGGGCCGGACCGTCGGCTGACCCTCAGGCGGGTCCGCCGCACGGCCGGTCGCCGGGGCGGGCTCGGACCACCGTCCCCGGGGTCCGAAGCACCGCCCCCGGGTTCAGACCACCGTCACCGGGTGGGCCACCACCGCGCCGAACAGGTAGCCCTCCCGGTTGAACACCGCCCGCTCTGGCTGGCTGTTGCCCCGGCGGTCCGTCGCACGGGCGCGCAGCTCGTACCGGCCGGGCCGCTCGGGCCGCCAGTCGACGCTCCAGCGCGTCCAGTCGTCGGCGTGCGAAGCGCCGTGCAGTTCGGCGGGACGCCAGCTCCGGCCGCCGTCGGTGCTCACCTCGACCCGGCGCACCGCCGCCGTGCCGGACCACGAGCGCCCGTGCAGCCGGTGCTCGCGGCCCGCCTGCAGCTGCGCGCCCGCGGCGAGCTCGAAGGCGCACTTCACCACCTGCGCGGTGAGCGGTTCGCCGCCGCCGGGCGGGTAGTCCGGACCGAACATCCGGTAGAAGTCGGTGTTCCACGGCGAGTGCAGCGGACGGTCGGCGACCTCGATGCTGCCCACCCACTTGATCGAGGCGATGCCCACCCAGCCGGGCACCACCAGCCGGGCCGGGGCTCCGTGGTCGGGCGTCAGCGGCTCGCCGTTCATCTCGTACGCCAGCAGGGTGTCGTCCAGCGCCTTGGCGATCGGCAGCGGCCGGCGCACCGGGCCGTAGTTGGTGCCGCCCACGACGTAGTCCGGGTCGAGGCCGGTGGGCAGCACGTCCACCGCCGCCGCGGTCAGCCCGGCGGCCCGCAGCACCTCGGCCAGCCGCACGCCCCGCCAGCTGGCCGAGCCGACGCCGCCGAGCGTCCACGGCGTGCCCGGGACGGGCTGGTTCTGCTGGCTGAGGTAGTAGTTGCGGCCGTTGCCGGCGCACTCGATCAGCGCGCTGATCCGGGTGGACGGCAGCTCCCGCAGCTCGTCCAGGCCGAACTCGACCGGATCCTGCGCCGTCGGCGCGCCGCGCAGGCCGCTGCCGAACAGCTTGAGGCTCCAGGTGTCGGGGTCGACCAGCGGAGTGGCGGTGTGGTTGCGGACGAAGAACCGCTCCACCGGCACGTGCCGGCCGACGACGGACCCGCCGTCGGCGTCACGGAAGGCGTCCCAGCGCATCTCGGCGTTGGTGCCGCGCGGGACGAACCACTCGGCGGGCAGCGGTTTGACGATTCCGGGCACGGGCCTGGGCACCTCCTCGGCGGCCGCCCGGCCCGGGGCGAGCACCGGGGCGGCCAGTGCGGGCGCGGCGAGCGCCCCGGCGGCGGAGGCCATCCGCAGCAGCGTCCGGCGGTCCACGCCGCCGGCACCGGTCTCGGGCCCGGCGGCGTCGGGCCCCGCGACCTGCTCCGGGGCTGCCTCGTTCCGGATGCGGACCTCGTCGTCCATCAGCGGAACTCCTTCCGTCTCAGCGTAGGCGGTTCGACGGTGCGCGCGACCAGGGCCGGGGCCCGGGGCTCTGCCCGGGACGGGCTCCTCGCCTTGCCGGCTTGACCTTCTCACCGGTGTGAACTCCTACCGTTCCCGTTGTCGGCGAAACCCCAGCCCGCAGAGGAGCACCCCATGTCAGCCACCCCGCTCGCCCGGACCGTCCAGGGCTCCGGCCCCGGGCTGCTGCTCGCGCACGGCGCCGGCGGCAGCGCCCGGGACAACTGGGGCCCGCTGCTGCCCGACCTCGCCGTCCACCGCACCGTGGTCGCCCCGGACTACCCCGGCTCCGGCGACAGCCCGTACGAGCCCGGCGAGCCCACCCTGGACGAGCTGGCCGAGCGGCTGGTCGCCACCGCCGACGAGGAGGGCCTGGACACCTTCGACTTGGCCGGCTACTCACTGGGTGCGGCCGTCGCCGTCCGGATCGCCACCCGCCACCCCGAGCGGGTCCGCTCGCTGCTGCTGCTCGCGGGCGTGGCCGGCGGCTCGGCGCGGATGCGGATGCTCGGCGAACTGCTGGTCGACCTGGAGTCCCGGCCCGAGGACCTCGCCCGGCTGATGCTCACCGTCGTGTTCGGCGGCAGCTGGGTGGACGCACTGCCCGCCGAGCGGCTCGCGGGGCTACGGGAGGCGCTCGGGTCCCCGCAGCCGGCCGGCTTCCGGCAGCAGTTCCGGCTCGCCGGCCGGGCCGACGTGCGCGCGGAACTGGCCCGAACCGCCGTACCGACGCTGGTGGTCGGCACCGCCGAGGACATGCTCGTGCCGCCCTCCCAGCACCGCCTGCTGGCCGAGGGCATCCCCGGCGCGCGCTTCGTCCAACTCGCCTGCGGGCACCTGCCGATGGTCGAGGCGCTGCCCGAACTGCGGGACGTGATGCTGGAGTTCGTGAAGCACTCCGGAGCGCACTGACCGGCGGGGGAACACCCCGGCGGACCGCCGCGTTCACCCGGTCATGCGCATCGGAGAACTCGCCCGCCTGACCGGGGTGTCCACCCGGCTGCTCCGCTACTACGAGGAGCAGGGCCTGCTCCGGCCTGCCCGGACCGCGGCCGGCTACCGCGAGTACGGCGAGGAGGACACCGTCCGGGTGTGGCAGATCCGCAGCCTGCTCGCGGCCGGCCTGAGCACCCGGATCATCGCCGAGCTGCTGCCCTGCGCCACCGGCCCCGTCCCCGTCCTGGAGGCCTGTCCGGACCTGCTGGCCACCCTGCGCGGCGAACTCGCCGACCTGGACGCCCGGATCGACGACCTCAGCCGCAGCCGCCGGGCGCTCTCCCACTACCTCGCCACCGCGCACGCCCCGGGCGGGGAGCGGGCGGCCTGACGCGACGCACGTCCCGTCGCGGAGGCCTCGCTGTTCGAACTGCCGCGCTCGCTGCAGGTCGCCGTCGGCGACCGGGCCACCGACCCGACCGCACAGCGCTGACCTGCGCGTACGCCCCCCAGGCCGGGTGGGGTGTACGCGGCCAACCGACGCCCAACCCCCGCCCGGACTTCACCCGTGCGTACCGACCGTTCATGACGCCCTGGAAGCCTCCCTGACATGAACGCCAGCCCTCAGGCGCCCTACCAGGAACCGCGCTTCCCCCTCCCCCAGCGGCACCGCCGTCTCCTCGCCTGCATCGCCGTCCTCGCCTCCGTCGCCCTCGGCACCCTCGGCGTCGGCGCCACCGTGGAGACCGTCGACCACGGCCCCCTGACCAGCGCCACCGCCGGCAGATAGCCCCACCCGGCCCTCCACTCCCCCCGGCACCGCCGTCCCGCCTACGGACGTGGTGCTCCTGCCTTTCCGGCGTCGGGGCGGGCGGGGCGCTATGCGCGCTGCTCCGTGCGGGGGGCGGGTGGGGGTGGGGTGAAGGGGGTCGGGCGGGAGTGGCGGCCGGTGCCGGGGGTGGGGTGGAGGTCGAGGGTCGGGGCGAAGCGGGCCGCGTGGGGGCGGAGGTGCCAGGTCGGGGGGCGCTTGGGCTGGGGGGTGGGGGTGATCAGGCCGAGCCGGTGCAGGAGGTCCAGGGCGTCGCGGCGCAGGGCGGTGCGGTCGGAGAGGTAGCGGGCCGGGAGGCCGTACTCGTCGGTGATGTCGCCGAGGACGCCGTCTATCAGCGCGTCGGCGATCGGGACATCGCCCACGGTGGGCTCGCCGGGCAGCGGGCGGACCTCCTCGACGAGGCGCTCGACCAGCAGCAGGGTGGCCTGGGCGAGGGTGCCGGCGCCGGGGAGGGCGAGGTCGGTGAGTTCGGAGGCCGGGTCGAGCAGGGCGACGCCCTCGGCGCGCAGTTCGGTCTCCAGGCCGAGGAACTCGGCGAGCGCGGCCGGTCCGCTGAGGCGGTGCTCGTGCAGCCAGGCGCGGCGGTCCTCGGGGAGGTCGGCGGCGAGGACGGCGGGCGTCTCGGCGAGCAGGCGGCGTACGGCGGTGGCGGGCTCGGCCTCGGCGGCGCGGCGGATGAGGTCGGCGGCGTCGTCGGCGAGGGCGGGCGGGCCGGCCGGGACGGCGCGGGCGAGCTCGCGGTCCACGGTGAGGACGAAGGCGCCGTCGGCGGGGTCGGTCGGCAGGTCCCCGAGCACCTGCCACTCGGCCAGCGTGGCCAGCGCCATGCCGAGGTCGGCCCGCTCAGCGGCCGGGTCGGCGGTCAGCTCGGGCGCGGCGGCGTGCATCGCGTCGAGCAGCCGCCGGTACTCGAGCCGCTCAGGGGCGTCGACCAGCAGGGCCAGGGCGAGGGCGAGTCGGGCGTAGCCGCCCGGGGTGAACGGCGCGCCGGTGACGGGGTGTTCGAGGCGGCGGGCGGCGTCGGGGCCGAGGCCGGCCTTGCAGAGCCGGGCGTGCCAGGGCCCGACGTCGAGGCGGTAGCCGAGCAGGGTGTCGAAGCGTTCGGCGAGCCAGTCGCGGTGACGGCGGATCAGCGGGAAGCCGTCGGCGTGCGGGCCGGAGGCCGTCACCAGCGGGTGGGCGAGCAGCAGCCGGGCCGCGATCCGGCGCTCGGCTGCCGGGAGCTCCTCGTCGGAACGATCCTGCGTGACCGGGGGGAGATCGAGCTGTACGGACGCGGACGCGGCTGCCCCCGACGCCACCCGGCTGCGCTCGGGCTTGCGGTGCCTGCCGGGCCTGCCCGGCTTGGCGCCTGACCGGACGACGGGCAGTTCGGCGGAGTCGCGCCGGGCACGGCGCAGTCCGCCGTCGGAGCGGGCCGCACGGGAGCGGGGGGACGCGGTGGCGTGCGCGGTGGGGCCGTGCCACCAGCTGACGTCGGGGTCGGCGGACTCGGCGGGCGCGCCGAGGTGGCGGGCGGGGTAGAGGCCGAAGGAGGCGGCGCAGAGGTCGTCGGCGGTGCCCGGGGCGGCGGCGGCGAACCAGCGGGCCAGCCGCAGCAGCCCCGGGTCGGGCGAGAGGTCGGCCTGGGCGGATTCGGCGCCCTGCGCATCGTCAGCACCACGTGCGGGAGCGACCCCGGCCGGCCTGTCGACAGGGTCAACGGCATCGGCGACACCGTCAGCACCATCGACGGCCTCGGTCCGCACGGCTTCGCGTACGGCGAGGACGGCGTCGGCGGTTCCCCGACCTGCCCCGCCCGCACGTCCGTCCGGCCTGCCGGCGGCCACCCGGGTGGCACCGACCGCGTACTCCTGCTGATCCATGTCGGGGTCCAGAGTAGACGGTGCCGGGTCACCCGGTGGCAGCAACCGTCCTCCTGAGGAAGTCTCCGCAAGAGCCCTCGAATCGGCCGCCCGCCCTCCGCTCTCCGGTCAGGCTCACCCCGGCCGCGTCGTCACCCGCCGGGCCCCGCCCGGGTTACGCACCGGTAACCTGTCCTTCCACCGCACGTTCGGCTCCCACGGCCGGTGCGGATCCCTCACCGTCCGACCGTCGGAGGCTTCGGAAGCATGAGCATTCGTACGACCACCCGTGCCGTCCTCGGTTCGCGCCTGCGTTCGGCCGGTGGTCTGCTGGGCGGGTACGCGGCCACCTCGGCGGCGCACCTGGGCTCGATCCTGTCCGGCGCTTCGGTGCTGCGGAACGCCACCAAGCCCGCGCTGATGCCGCTGCTGGCCGGGCACAGCGTGGCGGCGGCCAGGGCGGCGGGGCGGGAGGCGCCGAAGCTGCTGGCGCCGGCGCTGCTGCTGAGCGCGGGCGGGGACGTGCTGCTCCAGCTGAAGAACGACCCGGCGTTCCTCGCCGGCATGGGCTCCTTCGCGGCGGCGCACGTCTGCTACGTGACGATGTTCGTCCGGCGAGGGGCGCTCACCGACCGCCGCCGGGCCCTGGTGGTCGCGGCCGCGTACGCGACGGCCTGGGTGACCCTGGTCGGTCGGCTCTGGCCGGACCTCGGGGACCTGCGGGTGCCGGTGGCCGGCTACAGCCTGCTGCTCGCCTCGACGGCCGTCACCTCGGCCGGGCTGGGCTGGCGGACCGGGCTGGGCGGGGCGCTGTTCCTGCTCTCCGACACGCTGATCGCCACCCAGCTGGCGAAGTGGCGGGAGCTGCCGGGGCATCAGTTCTGGATCATGGCGACCTATGTGCTGGCCCAGTACCTGCTGGCCAGCGGCATGCTCGCGCACGAGGACGGGCTCGACCAGCCGGAGCCCCGGACCGTCTGACACGCCTCCGCGCCGCCGGTCCCGTCAGGGGTCCGGCGGCGCGGAGGCGTGGGGCGCGGCGGAGCGGGGACCGTCAGGCACCGCGCCTCCGCAGCAGCCAGAAGCCGCCGACACCGCCCGCGACCAGTGCGAGTCCGCCCGCCAGCTCCGCCGGGTTCGCCGCGACCGAGCCGCCGAGGCCGGTCTCCACGGAACCGTGCGGGGCGACCTGCTGGCTGCCGGCACCCGACTGCCCGAGCGAGCCCGCCCACTCCCCCGCCGCCTTGCCCCAGTCGCCGAGGCTCTTCTCGGGGGTGGTGGCGGTGACGGTGGTGACCGTCACGGTGGTGGAGAAGGCGCCGCCGTCCGGGCAGGTGCCGTCGACCTTGCTGTCCCCGGAGTACTGGGAGGCCAGCCGGGCGGAGCCGGTGTGCTTGCCGTCAGAGCCCAGGGTGAGGGTCGCGGGACCGCCCTCGAAGGCGGCGGAGCGGGCGGTGATGGTCTTGGCGTCGGGCTTGTCCGACTTCTCGCAGGAGACCGTGACCGTCACGGTCTGGCCCGGTGCGGCCTGGGACGGGCTGACCGAGGCCGCGCCGTCCCTGGCGGAAGCGAGGGGGGCCGTCAGGCCGGTCAGCGCCGTCGCGCCGATCAGAGCGGCGGCGGCCGTACGCATGGTGCGCATGCCGGAACCTCCGGGATTCTCGGGCGCAGCCGGGGGACTCCCATGTCCACGTGGTCGATCGACTGCACCCGGTCACTCACCGACGGTAGGCACGCGCCCCGCGCTCAGCGAGCGCTCAGGACCGTTCGGGTTACGGCCCGCTACCCGGGTCACCCGCGCCGTGGCGGCTCCCGGCGGGATCTCACAGGTCGAGGTCCACCACGACCGGCGCGTGGTCCGAGGTGCCCTTGCCCTTGCGGGCCTCGCGGTCGACGTAGCTGTCGGTGACGGCGTCGGCGAAGGCCTTGTTCGCGTAGGTGAGGTCGATCCGCATGCCCCGGTTCTTGGGGAAGGCCAGCTGGCGGTAGTCCCAGTAGGTGTAGGGGCGGTCGTACTTCAGCGGGCGCGGCACCACGTCCTGCAGGCCGATCCCGCCGAGGGCCTCCAGCGCGGCGCGCTCGACCGGGGTGACGTGGGTGAGGCCCTCGAAGGCGGCGACGTCGAAGACGTCCTCGTCGGTCGGGGCGATGTTGAAGTCCCCGAGGACGGCGAACGGGCGGGAGCCGGCGGCGTCCTCGACGGAGGCCTCGCGCAGTGCCTCCAGCCACTCCAGCTTGTAGTGGTAGTGCGCGTGGCCGACCTCGCGGCCGTTGGGCACGTACACCGACCAGACCCGGACCGGGCCGCAGGTGGCGCCGATGGCGCGCGGCTCGACGTCCGGCAGCAGGGCGCCGTCGGCGAGGTAGCCGGGCTGGCCGGGCAGGTCGCGCACGACGTCCTCCAGGCCGAGCCGGGAGACGATGGCGACGCCGTTCCACCGGCCGGTGCCGTGCGCGGCCGTCTCGTAGCCGAGCTCGCGGACCTCGTCGTACGGGAAGGCGTCGGCCGCGCACTTGAGCTCCTGGAGGCAGAGCACGTCGGGCTTGGCGCTCTCCAGCCACTCCAGGAGCTTGGGCAGCCGCGCGGTGACGGAGTTGATGTTCCAGGTGGCGATGCGGACGGTCACGGCGGGCGGCCTTCCCGGTGGTTCGGTACGGACGGGGCTTCGGTACAGACGGGGTGTCGGTACGGACGGCGTACCGACGGGGTGGGCCGCCCCTCTCGAGGGAGACCCACCCCGAACATACCGCCCGGCACTGACAATCCGGACGGCTCAGCGCGCGGGCCGGACCACCGCGGCCGAGCCGCCGCCGCGCCGCACCGGTTCTGCGGCGGCCACCCAGCGCCCGTCCGGCAGCCGTTCCACGCCCGTGGCGGCACCGATCTCGGCCACACCGGCGAAGACGTGCCCCAGCCCCTCCAGCCCGGCGCGCTCGGGCAGCGCCAGGAAGGCGGGCTCGGCCTGGGTCGCGGCCGTGTTGCGCTGGCTGGCGCGCGGCGCGGCGATGGCCTGCTCCAGGCTCAGGCCGCGGTCCAGCCGTCCGAGCAGCACCTGCAGGGTGGTGGTGATGATGGTCGCGCCGCCGGGGCTGCCGGTGGCGAGGAAGGGCTCGCCGTCGCGCAGCACGACGGTCGGGGACATCGAGGAGCGCGGCCGCTTGCCCGGGCCCGCCAGGTTGGGGTCGGGGACGCCGGGGGCGAGCGGGGCGAAGTCGAAGTCGGTCAGCTCGTTGTTGAGCAGGAAGCCCCGGCCGGGGACGGTGATGCCGCTGCCGCCGGTCTGCTCGATGGAGAACGTGTAGGAGACGATGTTGCCCCAGCGGTCGGCGACCGTCAGGTGGGTGGTGTTGGGGCCCTCGTACGGCTCGGCGACGGCCTGGCCGGTGTCGGCGCAGTCCGCCGGGTGGCTCGGGTCGCCGGGGGCGAGCGGGCTGGTAAGGGCGTGGTCAGGGCTGATCAGGCAGGCCCGGGAGGCGGCGTAGCGCTCGGAGAGCAGCTGCCTGGTGGGCACGTCGACGGCGGCCGGGTCGCCGACCCAGCGGTTGCGGTCGGCGAAGGCGATCCGGGAGGCCTCCAGGAAGTGGTGGTAGTACTGCGTGCCGCTGTACGTCGAGACGTCGCCGCCGTCCTCCAGGATGTTGAGCGCCTCGCCGACGGTGGTGCCGCCGGAGCTGGAGGGGGCGATCGAGTAGACGTCGTAGGCGCCGTGGGAGACGTGGGTGGGCGCCTGGTCGCGGACCCGGTAGGCGGCGAGGTCCGCGGTGTCGACCTTGCCGGGGCGGGCGTTGCGGCCGGAGGCCGGGTCGACCGGCGGGTGCTGCACGGTGTTGACCAGGTCCTGCGCCAACTGCCCCTGGTAGAAGGCCTTGACGCCGTCCTTTCCGAGCAGCCGGTAGGTGGCGGCGAGGTCGGGGTTGCGCAGGACGCTGCCGACCTCGGGGGGCTTGCCGTCGGGCAGGTAGATCTTGGCGGTGGCCGGGAAGTCCTTGAACCTGGCCTGGTTGTCGGCGGTCTGGCGGCGGAAGGTCTCGTCCACGACGAAGCCGTTGTCGGCGACCCGGATGGCGGGTTCGAGGTTCCGGGCGAGCGAGCGGGTGCCCCACTTGTCGAGGGCCGCGCCCCAGGTGGCGGGGGTGCCGGGGACGCCGACCGACAGGCCGCTGGTGACGGCGTCGGCGAAGGCCAGCGGCTTGCCGTCCTCCAGGAACAGCCCGGCGTCGGCGCCGCGGCCGGCGGTCTCGCGGCCGTCGATGGTGTGCACCCGACCGGAGGCGTGGTCGTAGTAGACGAAGTACCCGCCGCCGCCGATGCCGGACGAGTACGGTTCGGTGACCCCGAGGGTCGCCGCGGCGGCGACCGCCGCGTCCACGGCGTTGCCGCCCTTGCGCAGCACCTCGATCCCGGCGGCGGTGGCGTCGGCGTCGACGGTGGCGACCGCTCCGCCCCAGCCCACCGCCTCGGGCACCTTCGGCGGCGGGGCCGCGGCCCCGGCCGGCAGCGCGGTGGACCAGACCAGTGCGGTGGTGAGCAGCAGTGGTGGTGCCAGACGGGTCAGAACCCTCATCCTGAGTCCTCCTGAGTCGACGTCAACTCAGTTGTTCCACAGCCGGGATGATCCGACAACCACATTGAGCCGCTACCGATGGGTAGTTGACGAGGCGGAAGCAGATGGAGGGGCGGGAACAACCGACAGCCGAAGAACCGAGCCGACAGCCGACAGAGTTCAGCGAACAGATTTCGTCATCTGTTCGCTGAACTCTGTCGACTGAAAGTTGTCAGCTGTTCGCAGCCCCGCCGGTGACCCCCGCTCCACCCACCGCTCAGTGCAGCTCGACGACCTTGTGCATCCCGAGGAAGGCGTGCGGGACGCCGGTCTTTTCGTCCGGGATGAAGCAGAGCAGGACGTACGTGCCGGGCTTGAGGTCCTCCGCCTCGAACTTCACGGTGTCCCCGGGAGAGATCGCGCTGAGGCCGGACGGCACGCCGGTGAACGGCGGGGTCGGGTGCTGACCCTTGGCGGTGGCGTCGAAGAAGGCTTGGACCTCCGCGTCGGTGGTGCCCGGTTTGACCGGCTGGAGCACCATCTCGTGCAGTTCGTCGCTCTCGTTGCGCACCACGATCGGGGCGTCCGCGTCGTCCAGGTCCTCGACGTCGAACCGGGGGCCGGCCGGCGTCTCCTCCTCGACCACGGTGGCGTGCTCCTCGGCCCCGCGATGGTGCCGGTTGTGCCCGTGGTGCCGGTGGCGCCCGTTGTGTCCCTCGAACTCGATGGTCGCGAAGAGCGGGTGCGCCGGGTCCTTGAGGAAGGCGGTGAAGTCCAGTACCAACACCTCCCCTTCGTCGACCTCCTCGGTGAACCGCGCCGGGACGTCCGGCGAGACGAAGGCGCCGCCCAGTGCGTCGGCCTCGGCCGCGATGGCCTTGATGCCCTGGGCCGCGGCCGCCGGGGCCTTCTCGCTGATGGCCTTGGTCAAGGACGCGAACAAGGTGGTGTGCGAGACCCCCTCGTGCGGACGGATCAGCTGGATCTGCCGGCCAGCCGGGTCGTCGGTCTCCACCGCGAAGGTGACCAAACCGCCCTCTGCCTCGTCCTGGACGTCGATCTTGCCCTTCTGCACGTCGATGTCGACGACGTTCCGCTGGTGGTGCCGGTGGTGGTGTCCGCGTTCGTGTCCGCGTTCGTGGCCGCGTTCGTGGCCGCGCCCGTGGTGCCCGTGGCCCCCCCTGTCGTCTCCGCCGGCGGTGGCGACGCCGGCGGTGGTGAAGGTGGTCGCGCAGGCGAGCGCGGCTATGGCCGCGATCCGTGCGCCACGGCGGAGCGATGAGTTCGACATTCGGTTTCCTCTCGTGAGCCCCCTGGCACCGAGAGTCACCAATCACGTCCACCCTCAAGCAGCCACGCACGAACCTTGCCCGATCGGCCCACCGGATTCCGCCCGATCGGCCCACGGCCCGTCAGGCCCACGGCCCGGCAGACCCACGGCCCGTTGGACCAAGGTCCGTCAGACCGCGGCCCGTCCGGCGGCAGCCGCCGGACGGGCACCCTGCGGAAGCCACCGTTACAGCGCGCTGCGCTCCACCCGCCGCCGCTTGATGGTGCGGAAGCGCCGGGCCACCTGGCGGGCGAGGTCGGCGGCGCCGACCAGGCCGGCCTCGTTGCCGAGGGCGGCGTGCACGATGGCGGCCTCGGGCCGGAAGCCGCGACCGGTGAGGGTGCGGCGGAAGGTGTCCCGGGCCGGGCCGAGCAGCAGGTCGCCGGCCTCGGAGACGCCGCCGCCGATGACGAAGCGGCCCGGGTCCAGCCCGGCGGCCAGGTTGGCGATGCCGACGCCCAGCCAGGTGCCGACCTCGTACAGCAGCTCGATGGCGGTCGGGTCGCCGTCCTTCGCGGCCTCGGTGACCAGCGGTCCGGTGATGCCCTCGACCGTCCCGCCCGCCCGGGCCAGCAGCGGCTGCACCACCGGGGACTCCTCGGCGACCAGCTCGCGGGCGTCACGCACCAGCGCGTTGCCGGAGGAGTACTGCTCCCAGCAGCCGCGGTTGCCGCACGGGCAGCGGTGACCGCCGGGCAGCACCTGCATGTGCCCGAACTCGCCCGCCAGGCCGTACTTGCCCCGGTCGACGTAGCCGTCGCGGACCACCGCGCCGCCGATGCCGGTGCCCAGGGTGAGCATCACCATGTGGTCCTCGCCGCGCCCGGCGCCGAAGCGCCACTCGGCCCAGGCGGCCGCGTTGGCGTCGTTCTCCACGATCACCGGGAACCGCAGCCGCTCGCTGAGCGCCTGCTGGAGCGGCTCGTTGCGCCAGTTGAGGTGCGGGGCGAACAGCACCCGGGAGCGTTCGGCGTCGACCCAGCCGGCCGCGCCGATGCCGACGGCGTGGACGTCGTGCCGGTCGGCGAGCTGCAGCACCAGGTCGACGATGACGTCCTCGACCACCTTGGGGCTCTTGCTCTTGTCCGGCGTGTCGGTGCGCAGCTTCTCCAGCACCTTGCCCTCGCCGTCCACCACCCCGGCGACCACCTTGGTGCCGCCGATGTCGACGCCGATGGTGGGCAGTCGCAGTATCCCTGCGGGCAGGGCGCGGCGGCGGCGCTCGGCGCGCGGGCCGAGGCCGAGCAGCGCGGGCAGGACGGGCGGCCGGGTGCTGCCTTGAGGGCTGGTCACGGCTGCGAACGCTCCTCACGGGAGTCGGAACTGGAGTCGGAAGGGGATTCGGAAGGGGCGTCGGAACGGGGCTCGGAAGGGGATTCGGAACGGGATTCGGGGTCGGCGAGCGTGGGACGGGCCAGCTCGTGCGACAGCTCGGCGAGGTCGGAGCCGCCTGCCATCTCGGTGGTGAGCTGTTCCAGGCCGATCTCGGCGCGCGGGTGGCTGCCCGCCATCCGGCCCCGCTTGAGCAGGGTGAAGTGGTCGCCGACCAGGTACGCGTGGTGCGGGTTGTGGGTGATCAGCACGACCCCGAGCCCGGCGTCGCGGGCGGCGGTGACGTACTTGAGCACCACGCCGGACTGCTTGACGCCGAGCGCGGCGGTGGGCTCGTCCAGGACCAGCACCTTGGCGCCGAAGTGCACCGCGCGGGCGATCGCCACGCACTGGCGCTGGCCGCCGGAGAGGGTGCCGATCGGCCGGTCGACGTCGTGGAGGTCGATGCCCAGCTTCGCGAGCGCCTCGCGGGTGGTGGCGCGCATGCCGTCGGCGTCCAGGCGCAGGCCGCCCCAGCGGCGCATGCCCTGCTCGGAGCCGAGGAAGAAGTTGCGCCAGACCGGCATCAGCGGGACGACCGCGAGGTCCTGGTAGACGGTGGCGATGCCGCGGTCCAGGGCCTCGCGCGGGGAGGTGAAGCGGACTTCCTCGCCGCCCACCGTGTAACTGCCCGCGTCGTGCCGGTGCAGCCCCGCGATGATCTTGATCAGGGTGGACTTTCCGGCGCCGTTGTCGCCGAGCACACAGCTGATCTCGCCGGACCGCAGGGTCAGCGAGACGTCCTGGAGCGCCCGGACGGTGCCGTAGCTTTTGCCGACACCCGCGAGGGAGAGCAGCTCTTCAGCCATCGGTTCGTCGCTCATCGCGGCCCCCGCTCGGCCCGGCGCTTGACGTAGGCGTTCAGCAGTGCGGCGAGCAACAGCATCGCGCCGAGGAAGAACTTGAACCAGTCGGGGTTCCACTGCGCGTAGATGATCCCCTTGCTCGCCATGCCGAAGATCAGCGCGCCGAGCGCCGAGCCGACCACCGAGCCGTAGCCGCCGGTGATCAGGCAGCCGCCGATGACGGCCGCGACGATGTAGATCAGCTCGTTGCCGACGCCCTCGCCGGACTGCACGGTGTCGAAGGAGAACAGCAGGTGCTGGCCGAGCACCCAGGCGCCGAAGCCCACGCCCAGGTAGAGCACGGTCTTGGTCCGGGCGACCGGCACGCCGACCGCGCGGGCGGCGTCCGCGTCACCGCCGACGGCGAAGATCCAGTTGCCGAAGCGGGTGCGCAGCAGCACCCAGCTGCCGACCACCAGCAGGCCGAGCCACCACCAGACGGTGGCCTTGATCGTCAGCCCGCCGACGGTGAGCTCGGAGGCGAACAGCCGGCGGCAGGTCTCGAAGCCCTCCATGTCGGCGATCGACTTGGTGGAGACCGTCCCGGAGATCGCCTTGGTGACGCCCAGGTTGGCACCGGTCAGCATCAGGAAGGTGCCGAGGGTGACGATGAAGCTGGGCAGCTTGGTGCGGCCGAGCATCCAGCCGTTGAACCAGCCGATCGCCAGTGTGGTCGCGAGCGAGACCAGCACGCCGACCCAGGTCACCGCGGTGAACTGGTACGAGACCATCGAGGAGGTCAGCGCGGCGGTGGTGACCATCACACCGGCCGAGAGGTCGAACTCGCCGCCGATCATCAGCAGCGAGACCGGCACCGCCATGATCCCGATGGTGGACGCCGCGTAGAGCACGGTGCCCAGCGAGGAGACCCGCAGGAACGGTTCGGCGACGACGGCGAAGACCAGGAACACGGCGCCGGCGGCGATCAGCGAGCCCAGCTCCGGGCGGGCGAGGAGCCGCCGCAGGGCCGCCGGACGGTCCTCGAGGAGGCCGTCCCGGGCGAGGAGGTCGGGACTGCTCACCTGGTCCCCCTCGCGACGTACTCGGCGAGCGCGTCGGCGTTCTCCCTGGTGAGGATCTGCGGGCCGGTCTCGACCGGCTTGCCGCCGCCGAGCATGTCCAGGTTGGACTTGTACAGCCAGAGCAGGTCGACGCCCTCGTAGCCCTGGAGGTAGGGCTGCTGGTCGACGGCGAAGCCGACGCTGCCGGACTTGAGCCCGGCCACCACCTGCGGGCCCAGGTCGAAGGTGTCCAGCTCGACCGGTCGGCGGGTGTCCTGGACCGCCTGCAGTCCGGTGGCGGCCATCGACCCGGAGAGGGTGAGCACGGTGTCGATCGCCGGGTCGGCCTGGAGCTTGGCGGAGATCGCGGCGCGGGCGTCGGGCATGTCGACGCCGTTGACGTAGAGCACCTGGAAGGACCCGCCGGCCTTGGACTGGGCGCCGGAGCAGCGCTGCTCCTGGCCGACGTTGCCCTGCTCGTGGATGACGCAGAGCACGTTCTTGCGGCCGCGGGCGGACAGCTCGGCACCGGCCGCCTGGCCGGCGGTGGACTCGTCCTGGCCGATGTGGGTGAGAGCGCCGAACTTCTGCGAGAAGTCCTGGCCGGAGTTGATGGTGATCACGGGGATGCCCGCCGCCTTGGCCTTGGCCAGGACGTCGGCCATGGCGTCGCCCTTGGCGAGGGTGACCAGCAGTCCGTCGACCTTCTGGTCGATGGCGGCCTGGACGAGCTGGACCTGGTTCTGGGTCTGCGCGTCGTTGGAGTACAGGAACGTGATGTTGTCCTTGGCCGCGGCCTGCTCGGCGCCCTTGCGCACGGTGTCCCAGAAGGCGTCGCCGGCACCGGAGTGGGTCACCATGGCGACCTTCCAGCGCGGGGTGGTGACGGCGCTGCCGCCGGCTGCGGCGGCCTTGGCGCGCGCCTCCTCGGCACGTCTTCCTCCGGTACTGCTGCAACCGGCCGCGGTGACCGCGAGCGCCAGGACGGCGCACACGGGCCAGAAGCGGCGGGACATGCGAAAGCGGGTGATGCTCATCCCCATAGTCTCCCTGGCCGCGCCGCACGGGATCACACCGCCTCGCCCAGCGGCGGGAACGCGGCGGAAGGTAAGGTGCCCCGGGGGACCTTTCCTGGAAGTTCGCTGAACATCTGTCCGGACGACAATCGTCCGGGTGACAGACTGGGCGCCGATCCGAAGGGGGTTCATCACGCTAACGTGATGTTCCTCTCAGGTTCCGCACAGATTCGGACGGCAACCGATCATCAGTTATCGGCCGTCTGATGCCATTGACGTGCGTTCGGGCGACTGGGGCCCGGGCGGCGAGCGACCCGGATACGAGAACTCGATGGAACTGACAGGTACGCCATTCTTCATCCTCACCGTCATTCTTGTGCCGGTGTCCATCACAGTGGCGCTGCTGTTCTGGGGGAAGGTCGGCGGCCCCCCGCCGGTGAAGACCCTCACCCGGATCGTCATGATCATGTTCTGCCAGGTCACGGCCGTCCTGATGGTCTTCGTGATGGTCAACAACGCCAACCTGATCTACGGCAACTGGGACGACCTGCTCGGCACCGGCAACCACGTCCGCGCGGTGCCCTCGGTGCCGCCGGCGGACCCGGCCGGCAACCCGGGTGGGAGCGGTGACTCCGCCAAGGAGCCGCCGAAGGTGAAGCAGAGCTTCGGCGGCGTGAACGACCCGGCGGTGCCCAACGACGTGCAGAAGACCGAGCTCAAGGGCCAGGTGTCCGGCGTCGACGGCGAGGTGCTGGTCTGGACGCCGCCGCAGTACAACGACCCGGCGTACAAGGACAAGAAGTTCCCCGTGGTCGAGCTGATCCCGGGCTTCCCGGGCTCCTCCTCCACCTGGTACGGCACGCTCAAGGTCTCCGAGCAGCTCAAGCCGCTGATGCAGCAGGGCAAGGTCGCCCCGTTCATCCTGGTCTCGCCGCGCACCCTGCTGCTCGGCAGCAGCCAGGACGCCGGCTGCACCGACATCGCCGGCAAGATCAACGCCGACGCCTGGATCACCCGGGACGTCCCGCAGATGGTGCTGGACAACTTCCGCGCCGACCCGTCCCCGGACCGCTGGGCGATCGCCGGCTACTCGGCGGGCGCGCACTGCGCGGCCAAGCTGTCGCTGGCCCACCCCAACCGGTACCGGGCCGCCATCGCGATGTCCGGCTACAACGACCCGGCGACCGAGAAGGACTCGCTGGTCGGCAAGGACCCGAAGCTGCGCGAGGCCAACAACCCGGTCAACATCCTGAAGTCCGCCCAGCAGCCGCCGAAGGTCGCGATGCTCATCAGCGGCTCCAAGGGCGACGGCTACGAGGACGGCGAGGCGATCCGCGCCCTCGCCAAGGCCCCGACCACCGTCCAGGTCGAGGAGGGCACCGGCCCGCACACCACCGAGATGTGGAAGAAGATGGTCCCGGGGGCCTTCACCTGGCTGACCTCGATCATCCCGGCGCAGTAGGTGCAGTAAGCGCAGTAAGCGCAGTAAGCGCAGGAACGGACCGGAGCACGACGAAGGGCCCGCCGCGAACGCATCGCGGCGGGCCCTTCCGTCTGCTCGAAACCTGCCCGAAGCATGCCTCGAGGTCCTGCCCGAGCTCCTGCCCGGGTCCCTGCCCGAGGCCCCGTCAGGCCAGTTCGAGCGCCAGGTAGAAGTCCACCCGGTCCTCCAGCCGGGAGAGGTCACGCCCGGTCAGCTCCTCGATCCGGCCGATCCGGTAGCGCAGGGTGTTGACGTGGACGTGCAGCTGCGCGGCGCAGCGGGTCCAGGAGCCGTCCGAGCGCAGGAAGGCCTCCAGGGTGCGGACCAGGTCCGCCTGGTGCTCGATGTCGTACGCGATGACCTTGTCCAGCAGCCGGCCGCGGAACGCGCGGCGGACCTCGTCCGGGACGGCGGCCAGCAGCAGGACGTGCGAGGCGAGCTCCTCGGGGCCCGCGACGCAGACCCGGCCGACCCGGGAGGCGGCGATCCGGCGGGCGTGCCGGGCCTCCTCCAGGGCGCCGCGCAGGCCGCCGGCCTCGGAGGCGGGGGCGGAGACTCCGAGGGTGATCCGGCCCTCGGAGCCGAGCCCGGCCTCCAGCGGGGCGAGCAGGTCGCGCAGGGCGTCGGCGGGCACCGGGTTGTCCAGGACGGGCAGCACCACCACGGCGCCGGCGCCCGTCCCGGCGACCAGGGCGCGGTCGCTGGTGGCGCCGAGCGCCTCCTCCAGGACGGCCCGGACGGTGCCCTCGGGCAGGCCGGTGCCCTCGGCGCTGAGCACCAGCCAGGAGCCTTCCTCGGCCGGGGACTTGGGCTCGGGGGACTCGAAGCGGGCGGCCATCGCCGAGGAGGCGAACAGGGTGCGGCTGATCTCGGCCGGGTCGGCGTCGCGGCGCAGCAGGGCGAGCACCTCGTCGGCGAGGCGGCGGCGCAGCCGGCGGCCCTCGTCGCGGCGCTGGCGCTCGGCGGCGACCAGGCGGGCGAGGTTCTCGGCGAGCTGCTGGCGCTTGGTGGTCCACTCGGTGATGTCGCCGGCCACCGCGAGCATCCAGTCCGCGAGCGGCACCTCGTGCTCGGCGGAGGCCGCGGCGGGCAGCAGCGAGTAGGAGCCGGCCGCCAGGCGGGCCCGGTGCGGGGGACGGCGGCGCTGGCGCTGGGCGGCGAGGTGGGCGCGGACCAGCTGGTCGCGGTCCTCGGCGGAGAGCCGGTCGGCGGGGCCGGCGATCACCGCGCCGGTGGGGGCGAGCACCCAGCAGTCCAGGTCGAGGTCGCCGCCGAGCAGGTCCAGCACCGCGTCCAGCCCGCCGCCGCCGGCCGCCGAGACCAGCAGCCGGTGCCGGTCGACCAGGGCGGCGAGGTCGGCGGCGCGGTCGGCGGAGACCTGACGGCCGATGAACTCGGTGACGGTGCCGAAGGCGATGTCGTCGGGGACGGCGAGCAGCGGCATCCGGTGCCGGCTGCAGGCCTCGACCAGGTCCGCGGGCACCGGGCCGACCTCGGCCTCGCCGGCCGCGAGGGCGACCGCGCCGCCGGCCGCGAGGGTGCGCACGAAGCGCTCGGAGTCGGCCGGGACGGTGCGCCACAGCATGCCGGTGAGCACCAGTTCGCCGCCGTGCAGGTAGCGGCCGGGGTCCTGCAGGTCCGTCGTCATCACGCCGCTGACCTGCCGGTCCAGCTCTTCCTCGGCCGCGAGCAGGCGCAGTCGCGGGGCTCCGGGGGCGAGCAGGTCACGGACACGCATCCGCGGACTCCTTAGGGACGGGATCGGGGGAAGATCGTGGGGTGGGGAAGGGAATCGAGGAGAGGGAGGGGGTGACCGGTCCTTCGGCCGGGGTCACAGTGTGCCCGAACATCCGTGCTCGGTGTTACGTACCATCGGGCGGCCGGATTACGGGCCCGTGGACCGTCAGTCACGGCCGGATTACGGTCGTAGATAGCACCCGGCGAACACCTGGGCTGCGAAATTCTGCTCCTTAGAGGAACGTACAGGATGCCGGGCGGGACCACAGCCGGGGCTTCATGCCATCGGTGACTGCCAGTGGGCCGCGTCACAGGAGTTCACTGGGCGACACGCCGCCGGACACCCGGCTGGCGACGACTTGAGGAGACACCCGCATGGAGTTCCTTCGGCCCGCCACCTGGGACGAGGCGCTCGCGGCGAAGGCTGAGTACCCGACCGCGCTGCCCGTCTCGGGCGGCACGGACGTCATGGTCGAGCTGAACTTCGACGTGCATCGGCCATCCGCGATTCTCGACCTGAACCGCATCACCGAGCTCACCGAATGGTCGAACGACGGCAGCGTCGTCAGGCTCGGCGCCTCGGTGCCGTACGCCCGGATCATCGCGGAGCTGTCCGCTCCGCTTCCCGGGCTCGCGCTGGCGGCCCACACCGTCGGCTCGCCGCAGATCCGCAACCGCGGCAGCGTCGGCGGCAACCTCGGCGCGGCCTCCCCGGCCGGCGACTCCCACCCGGCGCTGCTGGCGGCCGGACGGGACGTGTTCGTGGAGGCGGCCTCGGTGCGCGGCACCCGGCTGATCCCGATCGACGACTTCTACGTCGGGGTGAAGCGCAACAGCCTGGAGGCCGACGAGCTGATCCGGGCCGTGCACATTCCGGTGGCGGACGGGCCGCAGCAGTTCTCGAAGATCGGCACCCGCAACGCGATGGTGATCGCGGTCTGCGCGTTCGGCTTCGCCCTCCACCCGAAGAACGGAACCGTCGGCACCGGTATCGGTTCGGCCGCCCCCACGCCGCGCCGCGCCGTCGAGGCCGAGGAGTACCTGCAGGGCGTCCTGGCCGAGCGCGGGCTCTGGGAGTCCGGCGAGCTGCTGGGCGCCGAGGTGGTCCAGCGGTTCGGCGAGCTGGTGAAGGCCGCGGCCTCGCCGATCGACGACGTCCGGGGCACCGCCGACTACCGCCGGCACGCGCTCGCCGTGATGGCCCGCCGCACCCTCACCTGGACCTGGAACGACTACAGCAAGCAGATCAGGAGTGCGGCATGAGGGTCACGTTCACCGCCAACGGCAAGCCGGTCGAGGCCGACGACGTGTGGGAGGGCGAGAGCCTGCTCTACGTGCTGCGCGAGCGGGTCGGCCTGCCGGGCTCGAAGAACGCCTGTGAGCAGGGCGAGTGCGGCTCCTGCACGGTGTACCTGGACGGCGTCCCGGTCTGTTCCTGCCTGGTCGCGGCCGGCCAGGTGCAGGACCGCGAGGTCCGCACGGTCGAGGGCCTGAGCGGCGAGGAGGGCGAACTGGGCCTGGTCCAGCAGGCGTTCATCGACGCCGGCGCCGTCCAGTGCGGCTTCTGCACCCCCGGCCTGCTGGTGCAGACCGACGCCCTGCTGGAGCAGGACGCCCAGCCGAGCGACAACGACATCCGCGAGGCGCTGTCCGGCAACCTGTGCCGCTGCACCGGCTACGAGAAGATCATGGACGCGGTGCGGCTCGCCTCGGCCCGCAAGTGCGCCGGGAGGGGTTCGGCATGAGCGAGCGGAGCATGGGGGTCCCCCCGGCCGGAGGCTGGGGGAGAATCATCAAGAGGCGCGGGTTGTGCGGAGCGCCCGCCGAGCGAAGCGAGGCGGTCGCGTGAGCACGCGGACGATCCAGGGCCAGAAGAACCTGCAGAACATCAACCAGGTGTCCAAGGACGGCATCGGCGGCTCGCCGCTGCGCCCGGACGGCAACCTGAAGGTCAAGGGCGAGTTCGCGTACTCCTCCGACATGTGGCACGAGGACATGCTGTGGGGTATGGCGCTGCGCTCGCCGCACCCCCGCGCCAACATCCTCTCGGTGGACATCTCCGAGGCGCTCAAGGTGCCCGGCGTGTACGCGGTGCTGACGCACGAGGACATCCCCGGCTCGAAGTACTACGGCCTGGAGATCCAGGACCAGCCGGCCCTGGCCATCGACAAGATTCGGTACCACGGCGAGGCGATCGCGCTGGTCGCCGCCGACCACCCGGAGACGGCCCGCCGCGCGGTGAAGAAGATCGCGGTCGAGTACGAGGTGCTCACCCCGATCGTCACCGAGGAGCAGTGCCTCGACCCGGAGACGTACGGCTACGTCCACGAGCCGCACGAGTACAAGTCGCACGCGTACGGCAACATCTGCCACGAGCAGAAGCTGGTCTCGGGCCTCGGCGTGACCGACGAGGTGCGGGCGCTGGCGGACGTCATCGTCAGCGGCGACTACGAGGTCGGCATGCAGGACCAGGCCTTCCTCGGCCCGGAGTCCGGCCTGGCGGTGCCTGCCGAGGACGGCGGCATCGACCTCTACATCGCCACCCAGTGGCTGCACGTGGACCGCGAGCAGATGGCCCCGGTGCTCGACCTGCCCGAGGAGAAGGTCCGGCTCACGCTGGCCGGCGTCGGGGGCGCCTTCGGCGGCCGCGAGGACATCTCGATGCAGATCCACGCCTGCCTGCTGGCCCAGCACACCGGCAAGCCGGTCAAGATCGTCTACTCCCGGGACGAGTCCTTCTACGGCCACGTGCACCGCCACCCGGCGAGGATGCACTACGAGCACGGCGCCACCCGCGACGGCAAGCTGGTCTTCGCCGACTGCCGGATCGTGCTGGACGGCGGCGCGTACGCCTCCGCCTCGCCCGCCGTGGTCGGCAACGCGGCCTCGCTCGGGCACGGTCCATACGTGATCCCGAACGTCGGGATGCACGCCATCGCGCTCTACAGCAACAACCCGTCCTGCGGGGCGATGCGCGGCTTCGGCGCGGTGCAGGCCGCGTTCGGCTACGAGTCGCAGATGGACAAGCTGGCGGCCGAACTGGGCATGGACCCGGTGGAGTTCCGGCAGCTCAACGCGATGTCGGAGGGCGACTTCATGCCCACCGGCCAGCAGATCGACTCGCCCGCGCCGGTGGCCGAACTGCTGCAGCGGGCCAAGGACATGCCGCTGCCGCCGCCGCTGGACACCGAGCACCTGGACGTGCGCCAGCTGCCCGGCGCGCTGTCCAACACCTCGCACGGCGAGGGGATCGTGCGCGGCGTCGGCTACTCGGTCGGCATCAAGAACGTCGGCTTCTCCGAGGGCTTCGACGACTACTCCACCGCCCGGGTGCGGCTGGAGGTCATCGGCGGCGAGCCGGTCGCCATGGTGCACACCGCGATGGCCGAGGTCGGCCAGGGCGGCGTCACCGTGCACGCCCAGATCGCCCGCACCGAGCTGGGCGTCGAGCAGGTCACCATCCACCCGGCCAACACCGAGGTGGGGTCGGCCGGTTCGACCTCCGCGTCGCGCCAGACGTACATGACCGGCGGTGCGGTGAAGCTGGCCGCCGAGGCGGTCCGGCGGGAGCTGATCGAGAAGGGCCGCCGCCGCTACGGCTGGGCCCACAAGGACATCACGCTGGCCGGCGGCAAGGTCGTCTCGGAGAGCGCCGGCGTGCTGGTCCCCATGGTGGACCTGCTCGGCGACGAGGCCATCGACCTCACCCGCGAGCACCACCACCGGCCCACCCAGCCCTTCGACAAGGAGACCGGCCAGGGCTTCGGCCACGTCCAGTACACCTTCTGCGCCAACCGCGCGGTGGTGGACGTGGACGTGGAGCTGGGCCTGGTCAAGGTGGTCGAGCTCACCGCCGTCCAGGACGTCGGCAAGGCGCTCAACCCGCTCTCCGTGGTCGGCCAGATCCAGGGCGGCTGCACGCAGGCGCTCGGCCTCGCGGTGATGGAGGAGATCATCGTCCGGGACGGCAAGGTCCGCAACGCCTCCTTCACCGACTACCTCATCCCCACCATCCTGGACACCCCGCCGATCCCGGTGGAGATCCTCGAACTGCCCGACCCCAACGCGCCGTACGGGCTGCGCGGGGTCGGCGAGGCGCCGACCGTCTCGGCGACGCCGTCCATCGTGGCCGCCATCCGCAACGCCACCGGTCTCGCGCTCAACCGGATCCCCGTCCGGCCGGAGCACCTGACCACCGAGCAGCCCGGCTGACGACAGCCGGCCGATCCACCGAACAGGCCGACTGATCCCGGCGGTTCACGCTTCCCCGGGGCGGCGACAGTCTTCCCCGCCGCCCCGGGGGCTCCACCCCCACACCCGCTGCCCCACCCACGCCGGGGCACAGCAGCGGTGCGCACCACCCTCGAAATGCACCGCCCGGCACTCCCCCCTCATCGAGTGCCCGAAGTGAGTCGATACGTCCCCCTACGCCGCTTCGTTGACCGGCAGTCAGGTCGGCTCGCCCACCCCAACCCCCTTTGACACTTGGGAGTGGACATGACCAGGATCCCCACGGAGCCCGGCACCACCGAAGAAAGACCCGCCGAGGACGACACCCACGCGTCGGCCCCGGCCCCCAGCCCGCAGAGCGCACTGGACGCCTACTTCAAGATCTCCGCCCGGGGCTCGACGCTCGCCAACGAACTGCGCGGTGGTCTCACCACCTTCATGGCGATGGCGTACATCATCCTGCTCAACCCGCTCATCCTGAGCGGCGCGGACGTCACCGGCGTCAAGCTGGACCACGCCGCGCTGACCACCGCCACCGCCCTGGCGGCCGCCGTCACCACCATCCTGATGGGCCTGGTCGGCAACGCGCCGCTCGCCCTCGCCGCCGGCCTCTCGGTCTCCGGCGCGGTCTCCGCGCTCGTCGTCCCCCACACCACCTGGGCACAGGCCATGGGCCTGTGCGTGATCTACGGCCTGCTGATCGTGCTGCTGGTGGTCTCCGGACTGCGCGAGAAGATCATGAACGGCATCCCGCTGCCGCTCAAGCACGCCATCACCATCGGCATCGGCCTGTTCGTCACCGTGATCGGCCTCTACAAGGCCGGGTTCATGCACACCGGCGGCCCCACCCCGCTGTCGCTCGGCCCGACCGGGGAGCTGGCCGGCTGGCCGGTCCTGGTCTTCTGCGTCACCCTGCTGGCGATCTTCGTGCTGACGGCCCGCGGCATCCGCGGCGCGATCCTGATCGGCATCGCCGGCGGCACCGTGCTCGCGGTGATCGTCAACAAGGCCGCCGACGTGCCGGCCTCCGCCTGGAAGAACTCCGTCCCGGTGTGGCCCGGCAGCCCGGTCTCCGCCCCCGACTTCGGACTGTTCGGCCACGTCGACCTGTTCGGCGCCTTCGGCGGCAAGGGCATGGGCGCGATCAGCGCCTCGGTCGCGGTGTTCACCCTGGTGCTGGCCGGCTTCTTCGACGCGATGGCCACCATCATCGGCGTCGGCACCGAGGCCGGGCTGGCCGACAGGCAGGGCCGGATGCCCGGGCTCTCCAAGGCCCTGTTCATCGACGGCGCCGGCGGCGCGGTCGGCGGCCTGGCCGGCGCCTCCGGACAGACCGTCTTCGTCGAGTCGGCCACCGGCGTCGGCGACGGCGCCCGCACCGGGCTCGCCTCCACCGTCACCGGCGGACTGTTCGCACTCATGCTGTTCTTCTCGCCGATCGCCGGCGTCGTCCCGGTCGAGGTGGCCTCCGCCGCCCTGGTCGTGATCGGTTCGATGATGATGAGCCAGGCCCGGCACATCGACTGGTCCGACCGCGAGGTGGCCATCCCGGCCTTCCTCACCTGCGCGCTGATGCCGTTCACGTACAGCATCACCGCGGGCGTCGCGGCCGGCGTCATCTCGTACACGGTCATCAAGGCCGGGGTCGGGCGCTGGCGCGAGCCCGGGGTGCTGATGTGGATCCTCACCGGGGTGTTCGTGCTCTACTTCGCGCTCACGCCGATCAAGTCCTGGCTCGGCGTGCACTAGCCGGTCCCGCACGGCCCTCCCGAAACACCGCCGCCGTACGGGATCGTTTCCCGTACGGCGGCGTCCCCCGCTACTGTCGAACCGTGTAAGGAGCCTCCGCCATGCAGGACATCGCCGAGCAGCTGCAGGCCTGGCACGCGGCCGGGCGGACCTTCGCCGTGGCCACGGTGGTCGGGGTCTCCGGCAGCGCTCCGCGCGACCCGGGAGCGGCCCTGGCCGTGGACGCGGACGGCGAGGCGGTCGGCAGCGTCTCCGGCGGGTGCGTCGAGGGCGCGGTGTACGAGCTGTGCCAGGCCGCGATCGAGAGCGGCGAGCCGGTGCTGGAGCGCTTCGGGTTCAGCGACGAGGACGCCTTCGCGGTCGGGCTGACCTGCGGCGGGGTCCTGGACGTGTTCGTCCAGCCGGTCGTGCCGGGCGCCGACGCCGGGCTGGACGCGGGGATCGCGCACATCGCCGCCGGTACGCCGGTCGCCCTGGTGCGGGTGATCGCCGGGCCGGGCGGGCTGCTCGGCGCCACCCTCGCGGTCACCGCCGACGGGGTCGGCGGGGCGCTCTCGGTCGGGCCGTCCACGGTCGGCGGGCTGGAGCGGGCGATCGTCGCGCAGGCCCGGGCGATGCTGGAGGCCGGACGCACCGGCCGGCTCGTCCTCGGCCTGGACGGGCGCCCCTGCGACGAGGACGAGCGGGGCACCGTCACCTGCTTCGTCGAGTCCTACGTGCCCGCGCCGCGGATGCTGGTGTTCGGGGCGATCGACTTCGCCGCCGCGGTGGTGCGGATCGGCAAGTTCCTCGGCTACCACGTCACCGTCTGTGACGCCCGGCCTGTCTTCGCCACCGTCCGTCGCTTCCCGGAGGCCGACGAGGTCGTGGTCGACTGGCCGCACCGCTACCTGGACTCGCAGCTCGGCCGGATCGACGGGCGCACCGTGCTCTGCGTGCTCACCCACGACGCCAAGTTCGACATCCCGCTGCTGGAGCGCGCCCTGCGGCTGCCAGTCGGCTACGTCGGCGCGATGGGCTCGCGCCGCACCCACCGGGACCGCGAGGCGAAGCTGCGCGAGGCGGGGCTCACCACCGCCGAACTGTCCCGGCTGCGCTCCCCCATCGGCCTCGACCTGGGCTCGCGCACCCCCGAGGAGACGGCGGTCTCGGTCGCCGCGGAGATCATCGCCCACCGGCGCGGCGGCAGCTGCCTGCCGCTGAGCGCCGGGGACGGACCGATCCACCACGACGTGTCGGCGGTGGCGGCGGAGAGCGGCGCACCCGCCGATCCGCAGGAGGCGCGGCCGCGGCGCACCGACGCCGCCTGAGCACGACCGAGCGTCACGTTGCGTGCCCACCGGGGCAGCGGGACGCTGGAGTTGCGGACTCACCCCGAGCCCGGGGAAGGAGCGGGACCATGCGCGCCCTGCTGGAAATCGAACTCGACACCCCGACCGCCAACCAGGCCGTCAAGGACGGATCGATGGTCGAGGGCATCAAGCGGTCGCTGGCCGAACTCAAACCGGAGGCCGCCTACTTCCTGGCGCGCAACGGGCGCCGCACCATGATCATCGTCGTCGACGTCCGGGACGAGGCCGCGCTGCCGTCCATCGCCGAGCCCTTCTGGGTGCAGACGAACGCCAAGGTCGACATCCACATCTGCATGAACGCCGACGAGCTCCTCGAAGGCCTGGGGCGGCTGAGCTCCTGAGGCCCCAGGCCACGGGGGCTCAGGTGACGTTGAGGCGGGCGGCGAGGCGGAGGAGGCCGGGGCTGAGCCGGGAGAGGAAGCGGGCGGCCTTGGCCTCGGGGGTGACCGGGACGACGGGCTTTCCGGTGCGGACGGCGGTGACGATCGCGGTGGCGACCTTCTCCGGCGGGAACCCGCGGCGGGCGTAGAGCCTGGCGGCGCGGGCCTGCTTGGCCGCCTGTTCGGCGGCGGAGGTGGCGGAGAAGGTCGACGTGCGGGTGATGTTGGTGTTGACGATCCCGGGGCAGATGGTGGAGACGCCGATGCCGTGGCCCACGAACTCGGCGCGCAGGCAGTCGGAGAGCATGAACACCGCCGCCTTGCTGGTGGCGTAGGCCGTGAGTGCCTTGGAGGGCAGGTAGGCGGCGGCCGAGGAGACGTTGACGATGTGGCCGCCCTGGCCGCGGTCGGCCATCAGCGTGCCGAAGGCGCGGCAACCGTGGATCACGCCCCAGAGGTTGACGTCCAGGACCCGCTGCCACTCCTTCTCGGTGGTCTGCAGGAAGGTCCCGGAGTGGCCGATGCCCGCGTTGTTGACCACCACGTCGGGCACCCCGTGCTCGGCGGCGACGGTCTGCGCGAAGGCGTCCACCGCCGCTCCGTCGGAGACGTCCACCCGGTAGGCGTGCGCCGGCGGGCCGATGAGGGAGGCGAGTTCGGCGGTGCGCTCCGCGGCCGCGAGGTCAAGGTCGCAGACCACCACCCGGGCGCCCTCCTCGGCGAAGGCGAGCGCGGTGGCCCGTCCGATGCCGCTGCCGCCGCCGGTGACGACCACCAGCCGGCCGTCGTCCAGGGCGGGCCGGTCGGCGGCGGCCGCACCGGCGCGACCGGGCTCGTTGCGGGCGGTGAACTCGCGGACCAGGCCGGCCACGACGACTCCCTTCTCCAGCAGCGCCGACCAGTGGCCTGCGTGCAGCGTCCTGCGGGTCAGATCGGGCACCCAGCGCTCCAGGCCCTCGGAGAGGTACGTGCCGACGTAGCGGTCCCGGGTGAGGGTGACCAGCTGCACCGGCACCCGCGTCGTCCGCTCGCGCGGACTGCCCATGGTGGGGCGGAAGTTGGCCCGGTACAGCTCGATGCCGCGCACGGCGTCGCGGCGCAGGCTGCGCTGCGGGTGGTCGGCGCGCGGGGTGACGTGCTCCAGGTCGCGCAGCACCCGCGGCCAGGCCCGGGCGAGGCCGAGGCGCCAGACGCCGGGGGCGAGGTAGGGCAGGTGGAAGGCGGTGATGTACCAGGAGTGCAGGCCCTGGTGGAGCAGCTGCTTCAGGTGGCGCGGGGTGGGGCGGCGCAGCCGGTGGCGCAGCCAGTGGCCCATGTGGTCCAGGCTGGGGCCGGACATCGTGGTGTACGAGGCGATCCGCTGCTCGGCGCCGGGGGCGGTGACGGCCTCCCAGGACTGGATCGACCCCCAGTCGTGGGCGACCAGGTGGACCGGGCGGTCCGGGCTGACTGCGTCGGCGACGGCGAACAGGTCCTCGGCGAGCCGCTCCAGCCGGTAGCCGTCGCGGTCCGCGGGGACACCGGACTCGCCGGCGCCGCGCACGTCGTAGCGGACCACGTGGTGGTCGCGGGCAAGATCGGCGGCGATGTCGTCCCAGACGGCGTGGGTGTCGGGGTAGCCGTGGACGAGCAGGACGGTGGGAGCGGTCGGGTCGCCCTGCTCGAAGACGGCGAGCGGCAGGCCGCCGGAGTGGACCGTCCGGCGGCGGGGCGGGGTCGTTGCCGGGGTCGGTGCCGGGGGCGTCAGCGGGGGCGTCATCGGGTGGCCTCCAGGGTGGTCGGCTCGGCGGTCGGTTCGGCAGCCCGCTCGGTGCTCGCGGTGGCTGCGGCGGTCGTGGTCCAGCGGCGGACGTGGGGCAGGTCGTCGTCCAGCCAGTAGGCGTCGTCCTCGGTGACCACCAGCAGCTCCTCGAACTTGATGCCCACACCGCGGAAGCCGATGTGCGGCTCGACCGCCCACAGGCCCGGGGTGGGCGCGTGCCGGGACGACCTGCCGTCCGCCCAGAGTGGCGAACGGCCGTGCAGGCGCTCGGAGATGAGCTCGCGGCCGAGGGTCTGCAGGGTGCGCACGCCGAAGCCGAAGACGTTCACCCCGGCCGGACCGCGGGTCACGGTGCGGGTGACCTGGTGGCCGATCACCCGACCCGGGTAGACCTGGTGGCGGTTGTCGTAGCCGTGCGCGGCGAGCTGCGCGTCCACCGCCGCGTACACCTCGTCCAGCGGCTTGCGGGCCCGCACCTCGGCGAGGATCAGCTCCCGGTAGACCTTCAGGTCGGCGGCGAGCCGGTCCCAGACCCGGTTCTCGCCGACCTTGCCACCGTAGCCGATGTCGGCGGTGTAGCCGTCCACGACGGGCGCGCAGTCCAGCACGTACGGCATGCCCTCCTCGAGGCGGCGGTTGCCGGCGAAGAACTGCAGCGGGGTGTGGAAGTGCCGGAACGCCGTACGGTCGCCGAACCAGGCGAAGGGGACGTGGAAGAAGTCCTGCACCCCGGCGGCGACCAGGCGACGGCGCAGCTCGGCGGTGGCCTGCCGCTCGGTGACGCCGGGCTCGATCCAGCCGGCGACCTGCTCGGCGCAGTGGTAGGCGAGTTGCTGGGTCTCGCGGAAGCGGGCGAGGTCGCGCTCGGTGTAGCGGAAGGCGGGGGTCGCTTTCGCCATGGCGGAGCTCCTTCTAGGGCGTGTCTTGTAGATCTTGTCGGATCAGGCCGCGGCGTCAGGGTGCGTGCATCGCAAGGCGGAGGATGGGGGCACCTCCCGGCCGAAGGCTGGGGGCCATCGGCGACTGACGACAACGCGGCGAGGTGCGTGCCCTGGCGTTGCGGACCCGGCAAAGATCCGCAAGACACGCCCTAGACGTCGAGCACGAGGGTCTCACCCTCGGCGGCCCGGGAGACGCAGGGCAGCAGGGCGCCGGCGGCGCGCTGCTCGGGGGTGAGGCGGCGGTCCCGGTGGTCGGGCGAGCCGGCCAGCACCCGGAGCTCGCAGGTGCCGCAGAAGCCCTGGTGGCAGGAGTACGGGAGGTCCGGGCGGGCCTCGCGCAGCACGTCCAGGGCGGACCGGTCGGCGGGGACGTCGAGGGTCGGGCCGTCGCCGCCGAGCCGGACGGCGAAGGGCGCGCCGTCGGTGATCGGGACGGCGCCGAAGCGCTCGAAGTGCAGGGCGCCGGCCGCCCCGCCGGACCCGACCGGGCCGTCGTCCAGGGCCCGCTGCACGGCGGTGAGCATCGGGGCCGGGCCGCAGCAGTACACGGCGGCGCCGCGCGGGGCGTGGGCGAGCAGCTCGGCGCCGGTCGGGACGCCGCCGTGCTCGTCGTCGGTGCGCAGCACCACGCGGTGCGGGTCGAGGGCGCGCAGCTCCTGCGCGTACGGGAGGGTGTCGGCGCTGCGGCCGACGTGCACCAGGCGCCAGTCCAGGCCGTGCCGCTGCGCCTCCCGGGCCATCGGGAGGAGGGGGGTGATGCCGATGCCGCCCGCCAGCAGGAGGACGGCGGGCTCGGCGCAGAAGGCGAAGCCGTTGCGCGGGCGGCGGGCGGTGAGGCGGGCTCCGGGGTGCAGGGTGTCGTGGATCTCGACGGACCCGCCGCCGCCCCCGGGCAGCCGCCGGACAGCGATGCGGTAGCCGGTGCGGTCGGCCGGGTCGCCGCTGAGGGAGTAGTGGCGTTCGCGGCCGGAGGGCAGGGCGAGGCGCAGGTGGGCGCCGGGCTGCCAGGCCGGCAGCGGGCCGCCGGAGGGGTCGGCGAGCCGCAACTCGACGACGTCAGAGGCCAGTTGACGGCGAGCGGTGACGACCAGCTGGAGCGGCGGGGTGGGGCGGCTGAACGGGCGGCGGGGGTTGCGGCGCAGCAGCGGGCCGCCGAGGGCCTCGACGTACCGGTCCTGCATCGCGGTGAGGCGGCGCAGGAAGCGGTCCGCGCGGGGGCGGCCGTAGAGGTCGGGGGGCGGGGTGAGCAGGTCCATCCGGCGGGGTCCTTGAGGGGAGGGAGGGGGCGTGGGCTCAGCGTCCCGCGGCCGCACGGGCGGCCGGGGAGGTGGCGAGGTAGCCGAGGGCCTGGCTGGAGGACCCCTCCTGGGTCGGGTGGTAGCCGGGCCTGAGGTACCGCAGGCCGGAGCGGATCGACTTGACCGGGTCGGGCAGCAGGCCGCGCCGGGTGATCCGGTAGGCCTCGCGCCAGCTCGGGCGCAGCCGGCCGGCCAGGGTCGGGTCCGCGGCCAGCAGGAAACGCACGCCGCGCACCCAGAGGTGGACCAGCAGCGGGCCGGCCATCGCCATGGTGCGCACTCTGCGGGCGTACCCCGGGTCCAGGTGGACCAGCAGGTCGAAGGCCACGCTCCGGTGCTCGACCTCCTCCGCGCCGTGCCAGCGCAGCAGGTCGAGCATCGTCGGGTCGGCCTGGGCCCGGTCCAGTCCCGGGGAGTTGAGGATCCAGTTGCCGAGGAAGGCGGTGAAGTGCTCGATCGCCGCGATCGCGGCCACCCGCTCGATGAGGGCCTCGCGCCGCCGCGCGGGGGACAGCCCGGGCCGCTCCCCCAGCACGCGCTGGAAGACCCAGGCGACCTGGCGCACGTACGGCCGCGGGTCCAGCCCCTGGCCGAGCAGGTGGTCGAGGACCTCCTGGTGGGCCTCGGCGTGGATCGCCTCCTGCCCGATGAAGCCGAGGACCTCCTCGCGCAACTGCTCGTCCCGGATGAGCGGCACGGCCTCCTTGAACACCTTGACGAACCAGCGCTCGCCCTCGGGCAGGAGCAGGTGCAGCACGTTGAGGATGTGGGTGGCCATCGGCTCGTCCGGGACCCAGTGCAGCGGCAGCTGGGCCCAGTCGAAACGGACGTCCCGGGGCTCCAGGACGAGGCTTTCGTGCACGCGCACGGCGGGGGCGGCGAGGGCGGGGACGGGAGTGGGGCGGGGCATGGCAGGCCCTCCTGACCTTGGGGGCGGCGGCTCGGCTCAGGGAAACGTACTCGCGGGTAGCGGCCGGGACAAGGGGTTCGGCGACTCTTATCGACATCGAGTCTAATAAGTGATGTGCACCGCCGGACACCACGGGAAACGCGGGAAGCCCCACCGGCTTCCCGGTGGGGCTTCCTCGAACTCGCGTACGCGACCGCAGGCCTCCGTCAGACCGCCATCGCCAGCATCAGCGGCGCCGCCCGGGCCGCCAGCAGCTCGGCGGCGGCCTTCAGCTTGTGGATGTTGTCCACCGGCATCGAGGTGGCCAGGCAGCCGACCGTGCTGCCCGCCGTGATCGGCACCGCCGCGCACACCGTGCCCAGCGCGTACTCCTGGATGTCCAGCACCGGCACCGTGGCGGGCTGCCGCTCCAGCCGGTGCATCAACTGGTCGGCGTCGGTGACGGTACGGGAGGTGAGCCGGGCGACCGGGTGCCGGGAGAGGTGGTCGCGCCGGGCGTCCGCGTCGAGCTGGCCGAGCAGGCACTTGCCGATCGCACTGGCGTGCGCGGTGGCCCGGAAGTCCACCCACTCCTGCACCGCCGGCGCATAGTCGGCGGCCGAGACCGCCTCCACCGACAACTCGCCGTCGTGGTACCGGGTGAAGTACACCGCGGCGCCCAACTCGTCCCGGAGTTCGGCGAGTTTGCGGTCCAGCCGGGCCTTGACCAGCTGTTCCCGGTTGTGCTGCCCGAGCAGGGCGAAGGTGCCGCCGAGCACCCAACCGCCGTCCTGGCACTGGAGGTAGCCCTCGATCTCGAGGATCTCCGCGAGCCGCCGCACGGTGGGCAGCCCGAGTGAGGTCTCCCGCGCGAGGCCCACCAGGGTGGCGCCGTCGGGGTGGCGGTCGACCGCCTCCAGCAGTCTGAGGGCGTGCTGCAGGGAGGTGAACGGGCCCGTCAGGCCCTGGTCCAGCGCGGCGTGACGACCCGGGGCTGGTGTCGACATGTCGTCCCCTTCCGATGTCCCCCCACGGAGCGACCGCGGGCACACGTCAGCCTATCGACCCGGCGGCTCCGGCGACTGCTGTCCGTGAATATCCGTGAACATTCCGTGGAGCCGCTGCCGGTTACCGGCCGGGAACCCGACGGAACCCGGAGCCCGGACCGGAACCGGAACCCGCGCGGGAACCACGGCGGGCCTCTCCCCCACTGCCCTGGGGGAGGGGCCCGTCCTGCGGCCGCCCGGGTGCGGGCCCGGCGGCCGGGGAGGGTTGGTCGGTCGGGGAGGGTTGGTCGGTCGGGGAGGGTTGGTCGGTCGGGGAGGGTTGGTCGGTCGGGTCGCCGGAGCCGTCAGCCCTCGTCGCCGGCGCGCAGCTTGGCGACGGCGGCGGCCAGGCGGGCGCCGTACTCCTCGTCCGCGGCGTGGAAGTGGGCGAGGTTCTTCTCGACGATGTCGTCGCGGGTCACCTGCGCCAGGAAGCCCGCGATGTTGTCGATCAGGCGGGTCTTCTCCGCGGCCGACATCAGCCGGTAGAGCTCGCCGGCCTGGAAGAAGTCGTCGTCCTTGCTGTGGGCCGGGGTGGTGTAGGTGCCGGTGTGGCCGTCGACCTTGACCGGCGCGGCGAGCGCGTCGCCGGTCTGGGCCGGGCCGTCGTACGAGTTGGGCTCGTAGTTCCTGGCGCGGCCGGCGGTGTTGGCGGCCATCAGGCCGTCCCGGCCGTAGTTGGCGGCCTCGGTGGCGCGCGGGGCGTTCACCGGCAGCTGGGTGTGGTTGACGCCGAGGCGGTAGCGCTGGGCGTCCGCGTAGGCGAACAGCCGGCCCTGGAGCATCTTGTCCGGGGACGGGCCGATGCCGGGCACGAAGTTGTTCGGCGAGAACGCGGACTGCTCGACCTCGGCGAAGACGTTCTCCGGGTTCCGGTTGAGCACCAGGCGGCCGACCTTGACCAGCGGGTAGTCGGCGTGCGGCCACACCTTGGTGAGGTCGAAGGGGTTGAAGCGGTAGTCCGCGGCCTCGGCGACCGGCATCAGCTGGACGTAGAGGGTCCAGGACGGGAACACCCCGCGCTCGATGGCCTGGTGCAGGTCGCGCTGGTGCGAGTCGGCGTCGGCGCCGACCACCTCGGCGGCCTGGTCGCCGTCCAGGGAGCGGATGCCCTGGTTGGTCTTGAAGTGGTACTTCACCCAGTAGGCGTCGCCCTCGGCGTTGACCCACTGGTAGGTGTGCGAGCCGTAGCCGTTCATGTGGCGGTAGGAGGCCGGGATGCCGCGGTCGCCGAACAGCCAGGTGATCTGGTGGGTCGAGGCGGGCGAGTGGGCCCAGAAGTCCCAGACGTTGTCCGCCTCCTGCACGCCGGTGTACGGGTCGCGCTTCTGCGAGTGGATGAAGTCGGGGAACTTGACCGGGTCCTTGATGAAGAACACCGGGGTGTTGTTGCCGACCAGGTCGTAGTTGCCCTGCTCGGTGTAGAACTTCAGCGCGAAGCCGCGCGGGTCGCGCACCGCGTCGCTGGCGCCCAGGTTGCCGGCCACGGTGGAGAAGCGCAGGAAGACCTCGGTGCGCTTGCCGACCTCGGAGAGGAAGGCCGCCCGGGTGTACTGCGAGACCTCGTCGGTGACCTCGAAGTAGCCGTACGCGCCGGAGCCGCGGGCGTGCACGACGCGCTCCGGGATGCGTTCGCGGTTGAACCGGGCCAGCTTCTCCAGCAGCTGCTGGTCCTGGATCAGCAGCGGGCCGTACTCGCCGGCCGAGGCCGAGTTCTGGTTGTCGGCGATCGGGGCGCCGGACTCCGTGGTCAGGATCTTGGACATGGAGGGTCCTTCAGGTGTCGAAAAAGGCGGTGCGGAGAGGGGGTGGGACCGGTTCAGACGCCGAGCAGGCGCCAGACGGCCGAGCGGCGGCGGGAGGAGTGCTCGCCGTCGGGGCCGTCGGCCGGCTGCAGCGCGGCGACGGCGGCTCCGGCCGCGGCCGGGTCCGCCAGCGGGCGGGCGGCGGTGAGCGCGGCGGCCTCGTCGGCGGTCAGTCCGGCCTCGGTGAGGGCCGCGGCGGCCTCGGCGGCCGGGACGGCGTCGAACCAGCGCAGCGCGAGGGCGGCGCGGCCGGCCTCGGTGAGGCGGCCGGTGAGCCGCAGGCGGGCGAGCCCGCCGTCCGGATAGACGTTGATCCGCACGTGGGTCACCGGGCGGCCGGTGTCGAGCCGGAAGCGGTGCCGGGTGTCGGGCTGCAGGCGGGTGCGGGGCAGCAGCTCGAACCACTCGCCGTCGGCCGGGTCGGTCCCGGTCGAGGCGTCGAAGCCGATCAGGTCGGCCCAGCCGGGAGCGTTGGCGACGAAGTGGGTGGTGTCCACCTCGGCGGCCAGGACCTCGCCGCCCCCGGCCAGGGCGATCTGTACCCAGTCGTTGGCCTTGTCGCGCCGACGCCGGGTCTCCCAACCCTCGCCCATGACGGAGGCGCGGCCGGGAGCGTTCAGGTTGTGCGGGGAGGAGAAGTAGCGGTCGGACGCCGCCTCGGCCACGCCGCCGTACTCCTGGGCGGCCAGGTCGAAGGTGAGGCCGTCCAGCTCGCGCGGGTCGGGCAGCACCTCGCCGTGCACGCGCAGCCGGGCGACGCCGCCGTCCGGGAAGATGTTCAGCCGTACGTGGGTGTAGCGGGTGGCGTCCTCGACGGCGAACTCGTGGGCGGTGTCCCCCCGCAGCGGGGTGCGCGGCACGATCGTGGTCCACTCGGCGGTCTGCAGCTCCTCGGGCGAGGGCCGGCCGGGGACGGACGCGGCCTCGACGGAGCCGGACTCCGGGTAGTTGCCGGTGAAGTGGGCGGTGTCCACGATCACGCCGCGGATCACGCCCGCGGCGCCGAGCCGGACGATCGCCCAGTCGTGGTCCTGGTCGGTGGGGTGCGGCTGCTCGGCGGAGACGCCGCGGCGGCGCTTGGACTCCCAGCCGTCCATGATCTGGCCCTTGTGGCCGAAGGTGTGCGGGCGGAACTCGGCCGGCTTGGCGACCAGCAGGTTCTCGGCGTCCGCGAAGGTGTCCTCGTTGGTGGCGACGACGCCCGCGCCGAGCAGCCGGGAGGCCAGGTTGACCAGCTCGGTGAAGGGAGCACTCGGGGTCTCGGCAGTGGTCACTGACTCTCCTCAGGAGACGCTGTTGACAAGGGAGTTGGTGGGACGGGCGAGCTGGCGGCCGAAGGGCCGGCCGGCGGTGTCCACCTCGCGGCCGCGCAGCCAGGTGCGGCGCACCGCGCCGGTGAGGGTCCGGCCCGCGTACGGGGTCACCGGGTTGCGGTGGTGCAGGCCGCTCGCCCGGACGGCGAATTCGCCGTCGGGGTCGAAGGCGACCAGGTCGGCGTCGCGGCCGGGCGCGATGGCGCCCTTGGTGTCGGTGAGGCCGACCAGTTCGGCCGGTCCGGCGGACATCCAGCGCACGACGTCGGACAGGGTGTGGCCGCGGCGGCGGGCCTCGGTCCAGACGGCCGGCAGGCCGAGCTGCAGCGAGGCGATCCCGCCCCAGGCCTGCGCGAAGTCCCCGCTGCCGCCGTACTCGGGCAGCAGCTTGAGGTCGGGGGTGGACGGCGAGTGGTCGGAGACGACGGCGATGAACTCACCGTTCGCCAGGGCCTCCCAGAGCGCGTCCCGGTTGGACTCGTCGCGGATCGGCGGGCAGCACTTGAAGGCGGTGTCACCGTCGGGCACCTGCTCGGCCGTGAGGGTCAGGTAGTGCGGACAGGTCTCGGCGGTCACCCGGACGCCGTCCTCGCGCGCCCGGCGCAGCAGCGGCAGGACGGCGGCGGAGGACACGTGCAGGATGTGGACCCGGGCGCCGGTGCGCCGGGCGGTGTCGAGCAGCCGGGCGACGGCCGCGGTCTCCGCGTCGGCGGGGCGGGAGGCCAGGAAGTCCCGGTAGTGGACGCCGGGTTGCTGCGGGGCGGCGGCGAGGACGGTCGGGTCCTCGGCGTGGATGATCGCCAGCGCCCCGATCCGTGCCTGCTCGGCCAGCGCGGCCTCCAGGTCGGCGGCCTCGACGTGCGGGAACTCGTCCACCCCGGAGGGGGCGAGGAAGCTCTTGAAGCCGAACACGCCCTCGCGGTGCAGGGGTTCGAGGTCCGCGACGTTGCCGGGGACGGCGCCGCCCCAGAAGCCGAGGTCGACCCAGGCCTGACCCTCGGCGGTCTTCCGCTTGACCGCCAGTCCCTCCACCGTGGTGGTGGGCGGGATCGAGTTGAGCGGCATGTCGATGATCGTGGTGACGCCGCCGGCCGCGGCGGCCCGGGTGGCGGTGGCGAAGCCCTCCCACTCGGTGCGGCCGGGTTCGTTGACGTGCACGTGGGTGTCGACCAGGCCGGGCAGCAGGGCGGCGTCTCCGAGGTCGGCGAGCTCGCGGTCGCCGACGGTGAGTTCGCCGTGCGCGACGACCTGCTCGATCCTCCCGTCCCGGATCAGCACGTCCGCGGGGCCCTCGCCGTCGGGCAGGACCACCCGCCGGGAGCGGATCACCGTCGGTTGGCTGAAAGGCATGGGAGACCTCCGAAACCTGGGAGTTGGGGCTGGTTTGGGGGTGCCGGAGCACGGGGGAGGCGAGGGATTGCCGGGAGCCTAGGCCCGCCTTCAACAAAACGTCAATGGATGAACCTACGATGAACCTCCGGGCCTCAGCCCGACAGCAGCTCCCCGGCCAGCTTCTCCCCGGCGACCTCGGCCAGCTCGGCGGCCCTGGTCATGCTGTCCCCCGGCTGCTCGGCCAGGTCGGTCAGCGCGATCGCGGCGGCGAAACCGGCCGCCCGCCACTCGGGCTCGGAGAGCTCCAGTCGACCCGCCACGGCAGCCACCCGAACCCCCGCCCGGGCGGCTGCCGCGGCAACTCCGGCGGGGGCCTTGCCGTGGAGCGTCTGCGCGTCCAGGCAGCCCTCGCCGGTCACGACGAGGCGTGCCCCACGCACGGCCTCGTCGAAACCCAGCAGGTCGAGCAGCAGCTCGATGCCGGGTCGCATGGTGGCGCCGAGCAGGGCGAGGGCGGCGAAGCCCACCCCGCCCGCGGCCCCGGCGCCGGGGGCCTCGCGGAGGTCCCGGCCGGTGGCCTCGGCGACCAGGTCGGCGAACCGGGTCAGCCCTTCCTCCAGGACCACCAGGTCGTCGCCGTCGGCGCCCTTCTGCGGGCCGTAGACGGCGGTGGCGCCGCGCGGCCCGAGCAGCGGGTTGTCCACGTCGCAGGCGACCACGATCTCGACACCGCCCAGCACGTCCGCCGGCGGACCCGGGTCGATCTCCGCCAGCCGGCGCAACGCCGCCCCGCCGGGCGGGAGTTCGGCGCCGTCGGCGTCGTGCAGGCGGACCCCGAGCGCCTGCACCATGCCCGCGCCGCCGTCCGTGGAGGCGCTGCCGCCCAGGCCCAGCACGATCCGCTTGACGCCGAGCGAGACGGCCCGGGCGATCAGCTGGCCCACCCCGTAGGAGCCGGCCGCCAGCGGGGCGGTCCTGCCTCCGGGCAGCCGGGCGAGGCCTGAGGCCTGCGCCAGCTCGACCACGGCGGTGTCGCCCCGGACGGCGAGCGCGGCGTCCACCGGCAGGCCGGTCGGGCCAGCCACCTTCGCCGGGACGCGCTCGAAGCCGGCTGCCAGCGCGGCGGCCAGGGTGCCCTCGCCGCCGTCGGCGACGGGCAGCTCGCGCACCTCGGTGCCGGGCGCGACGCGGCGGATGCCGGCCGCGATCCGGGCGGCCACCTCGGCGCCCTCCAGGGTGCCCTTGAACTTGTCGGGGGCGACGACCACATGGCCCTGGCGGGGGGTGGGGGGCATGGTGCGGTCCTCGCTTCCGTACGGGTGTGGCGTGGTTCTTGCGGAGTGCGTCCAGCATGTGCCCGGAGGTCCGGGGGTGCGACCCCCTCCCCGCCGTTCCCCCGTCCCGCTTCCGACGTACGGGGGCTCCCCTCGGCGGGGAGGGGGCCAGGCGACGCGCAGGCACGACCGAAGTGCCCCCTCGGGAGGGGTTGCGCATCACCGGCTGGATCGACCGGCGGGCGGGCGGATGAGCCCCGGCCCGCGCGCCGGTCGGGTCGTACCTCCTGGCGGCGCGGGCACGACCGGATGGGTACACGCCGCCAGGAGGAGCTCGGGGCGGGGGCTCCGCGCGGGAGCCCCCGGGGGTGTCAGTTGATTTCGCGGCCGGAGAGCCGCTCGACGCCGCGCAGCAGCGCCGAGTGGTCGAGCGAGCCGTCGCCGTTGGCCCGGGCCGAGGCGACCAGCTGGGCCACCACGGCGCCGACCGGCAGCGCGGCACCCACCGCGCGGGCGGCGTCGGTGACGATGCCCATGTCCTTGTGGTGCAGGTCGATCCGGAAGCCGGGGGCGAACTCGCGGTTCAGCATGTTCGCCTTCTTGCGGTTGAGCACGGTCGAGCCGGCCAGGCCGCCGCCGAGCACGTCCAGCGCGGCCTGCAGGTCGACCCCGGCGTTCTCCAGGAACACCACGGCCTCGGCGAGCACCTGGATGTTGACGGCGACGATCAGCTGGTTGGCGGCCTTGACGGTCTGGCCGGCGCCGGCCGGGCCGACGTGGATGACCGTGGTGCCGAGCGCGTCGAACAGCGGCTTCGCCTCGGCGAAGTCCTCGGCGGCACCGCCGACCATGATCGACAGGACCGCCTCGACGGCGCCGGCCTCGCCGCCGGAGACCGGGGCGTCCAGGGTGCGGATGCCCTTCTCCCTGGCGGCCGCCTCGACCTTGATCGAGGTCTGCGGGGTGATCGAGGACATGTCGATCACCAGGCTGCCGGGCCTGGCGTTCTCCAGGACGCCGCCCTCGCCCAGGATGACCTGCTCGACCTGCGGGTCGGCCGGGACCATCGTGATGACGACCTCGGCGTCCCGCACCGCGTCCGCGATCGAGGCGGCACCGTGGCCGCCAACCGCGACCAGGGCGTCGATCTGCGGCTGGGTGAGGTTGAAGCCGGTGACGTGGTGGCCGGCTTTGACCAGGTTGGCGGCCATCGGGCTGCCCATGATGCCGAGGCCGATGAAGGCGATCTTGCGGCTCATCGCGTCGTTCCTTACGTCGTTCGTGGGGTGGGGAGGCTGGTGGACGGGCGCTTACTCGGCGGCGCGCAGCTCGCGCGGCAGCCACCCGAAGCTGTCGGCGCTGACGCCGCCGGAGGGGCGGTACTCCAGGCCGATCGGGCCGGTGTAGCCGGCGGCGGTGAGCCGGGCGAACAGGTCCTCGAAGTCCAGTCCGCCGGTGCCGGGCTCGTTGCGGCCCGGGTTGTCGGCGATCTGCACGTGGCCGATGCGGTCGGCGTAGGAGTCGATGACCTGCGCCAGGTCCTCGCCGTTCTTGGCCAGGTGGTACAGGTCGCACAGGAACCGGGCGTTGCCCAGGCCGGTGGCGGCGTTGACCTTGTCGACCACCTCGACGGCGGCGGCGGCCGAGACCAGCGGGTAGTCCGGGGACTCGGCCCGGTTCAGGGCCTCGACCAGCAGGATCGCGCCGACCTCGTGCGCGGCCTTCGCGGCGAGCACCAGGTTCTCCAGTGCGAGCGCGTCCTGCTCGGCCGCCTCGACGCCCTCGACCCGGTTGCCGTACAGCGCGTTGAGCGCCTTGGTGCCGAGCGAGGCGGCGAGCTCCGCCGCGACCGGGACGTTCGCCCGGAAGCGGTCCCGCTCGGACGGCACCGAGACGGTACCGCGGGCGCCCCGGCTCAGGTCGTCCAGGAAGTTGAGGCCGGTGAGCCGTACCCCGGCGTCGGTGAACGCCTTGCGCAGCGCGTCCAGTTCGGCCGCGGAGGGGTCGTGCTCCTCACCGAAGGGCCACCAGAGCTCGGCGGCGGTGAAGCCGGCCGCGGCGGCCGCGGCGGGACGCTCCAGGAGCGGCAGCTCGCCGAACAGGATCGACAGGTTGACCGTGAAGTGGTGCTCGGCAGCAGCCGTCACGTCAATCACCTCTCATCTCTCTTCCGTCATCCGCAACTTCCACGATCCGGAAGAGGGATTCTGTGTGGTGGAAGCATCTCCGTCCGACGGGGCGAGCGTCAAGGGAGTCGCAACATTTTGTTGAAGACGCTCGCCGGGTGCTCCGACGTCGGGGATCCGCCTGTTCGATCACCCAGCCCCTGCCCGCCCGCACGCCCGCTCGATACAGTGATCCCGTGCGATTGATGGTGGAGTTCACGACAGAACCGTTCGAACTGGACACGTTCCCGGAGCACGCCTCGGCGGCCCGCAAGGTCGTCGACGAGGCCGGCCTGGCCGTGTCGGTCGGCCCCTTCGGGACCGGCGCCGAAGGCGAGGCCGATCAGGTCCTCACCGCGGTGACCAAGCTGCTCCGGGAGACCCTGGACGCCGGGGCGACCCGCATCTCGGTCCAGGTCAGCGTCCTGGACGAGGAGGGCGGTGCGCCGTGACCGAGCACGTGGAACACCCGCTCGCCGCGGCGGTGAAGCCGCTGCTGGACGCGGTCGGCGCGACGCCCGTCCCGCTGGACGAGGCGAGGGCCGAGGACGTCATCCTGGAGTGGGAGGGCGCGCCGGCCCTGGCCGTCCGGCTGCCGCACCTGAGCAGCGCGCTGGACCGGCTGCTGGCCGAGATGACCCGCCAGTTCGACGGCCGCCCGCTGGCCGAGCTGGACCGACTGGAGAAGCAGCGGGTCGTCGCCCTGCTGGAGGAGCGCGGCGCCTTCACCGTCCGCCACGGGGTCGAGACGGTCGCCTCGGCCCTGGGCGTCAGCCGGTTCACGGTGTACAACTACCTGAACCGCCAGGACGGCTCGAAGACCTCCTGAGAGCCCCCTGCGCGGGGTTCGCGCAGGAGGCCCCCGAACGGGTGACCCCGCCGGTGCGGCCAGTCTGGACCGGCACGCGGCGGGGCACACTTGGCGAATCGCACACGAAAGGGCCCGGCACCCCGGGCCGGTTCAAAACGTAACCACCAACCGTTCAACAAAGTGTTGACGGCCGGGTGGGGTCGATCTAGCTTTTGCGGGTGGCACCACTCTTCAGGAGGTCCACTCGTGACCAACCACCCCCACGCCCTTGACGCCCTGGCCGCGGCCGATGCCGCGGAGCTGGAAGCGATCCTGCTGGAGGTATGCTCCAGCCCCCGTTGGGCCGCCGCGGTCGCGGAGGCCAAGCCCTGGTCCGACCGCGAGGCCCTGTTCGCCGCCAACGCGGCCGCCATGGCGTCGCTGACGACCGAGGACCTGCGCGACGCGATGGCCGGCCACGCCCGGATCGGCACGCCCAAGGCGGGCGACGCCACCTCCGAGCGCGAGCAGGCCGGGATCCAGGGCGTGGACCAAGCGGTCCTCGACGAACTGCGCGAGGCCAACGCCGCCTACGAGGCGAAGTTCGGCCACGTGTTCCTGATCTGCGCGACCGGCCGCACCGCGGTCGGCATGCTCGCCGCCCTGCGCGAGCGTCACCCCAACGACGCCGCCACCGAGGCGGAGATCGTCCGCGAGGAGCTGCGCAAGATCAACGACATTCGCCTCGGGCGCCTGCTCGACGGCTCCTGACCCAGCACCGAAACATTCCTGACGTACTGTCAGATTTGTTCGTGTCGGGTTCGCCGCGCTCGCGCACCGGGCATGCATGTCGCTCGAAACATGACGCTCCATCACATCTGCCATCAGTAAGGTCACTTCACCCATGACTGGCATCTCCACCCACGTGCTCGACACCAGCCTCGGCCGCCCGGCCGAGGGTGTCCCGGTCGAGCTCGCACTGCACACCGAGGGTGGCTGGCAGGTGCTCGGCACCTCCGCCACGGACTCCGACGGCCGGGTCAAGGACCTGCCGGCCGTGGAGGCGGGCTCGGTCGTCCGGCTGCTCTTCGACACCGGCGCCCACTACGCGCTCAAGTCGACCGAGCCGCCGTTCTTCCCCGAGGTCTCGATCGTCTTCACGGTCGCGCCCGAACAGCACCACTACCACGTGCCGCTGCTGCTCAACCCGTTCGGATACTCGGTCTACCGCGGAAGCTAGTAGACCGACCTGGAAGCTCTAGGAGCCACGTCATGGCCCACGTGCTCGGTCAGAACCAGTACGGCAAGGCGGAGAACCGGATCGTCCGGATCTACCGCGACTCCACCCGGCACGAGATCAAGGACCTGAACGTCTCGGTCTCCCTCCAGGGTGAGTTCGAGGACGTCCACCTCACCGGGTCCAACGCCAACTGCCTCCCCACCGACACCACCAAGAACACCGTGTACGCCTTCGCCAAGGAGTACGGCATCGAGTCGGCCGAGGCCTTCGGCATCGTCCTGGCCCGCCACTTCGTCGACGACACCGAGCGCGGCGTCGTGCACGGCGCCCGGATCCGGATCGAGGAGTACGCCTGGGACCGGATCAGGACGCCGGACAGCTCGGCCCGCTTCATCGGCTCGGAGGAGGTCGGCCACTCGTTCGTCCGCAACGGCCAGGAGACCCGCACCACCGAGGTCTTCTACGACGGCGAGACCGTCCAGGTCATCTCCGGCCTGAAGGACCTCGTGGTGATGAACTCCACCAACTCGGAGTTCTGGGGCTACATCAAGGACAAGTACACCACCCTGCAGGAGGCGTACGACCGCATCCTCGCCACCCAGGTGACCGCCCGCTGGAAGTACGGCTACAGCGGCAAGGACGGCGAGGCCCAGCCCAACTGGAACCGCTCCTACGCCCACGTGAAGCGGCACCTGCTGGAGGCGTTCGCCGAGACCTACTCCTACTCGCTGCAGCAGACCCTGCACGCGATGGGCACCCGGGTCCTCAACAACCGCGCCGAGGTGGACGAGGTACGCCTCGAACTGCCCAACAAGCACCACTTCCTCGTCGACCTCGAGCCCTTCGGCCTCAAGAACGACAACGAGGTCTACTACGCCGCGGACCGCATGTACGGCCTGATCGAGGGCACCGTGCACCGCGAGGGCGTCGTCCCGGTCATCCCGGTCGTCTGACCTCCCCCGCATCCGTGGACTGCGCCCGGAATCGCCGCACCCTCCGGCCCTCGTCGGCCGGTCGAGTCCGGGCGGGCCGGTCCATCCGCACCACCCGCACCACCTCTTTCACCACCCGCACCACCTGTGTCTCCACCCGCACCACCTGTGTCTCCACCCGCACCACCTGTTTCTCCACCCCCACCAACCGGAGTTCGTGTCTGCCTCACGGCGGCCGGCCCGGGGCACTGGAGAAGCGCTCCGAGGAATCCTTGCTCCGCCGTCCCGTCCTCGGGGGGTCTCCAGCGCCACGGGCGCGCCGGGAGCCACGGGCACAAGAGGGGCTCGACATGGCACCCAGCAACACCAGCAGTACAGACGGCGGTTCCACCCAAGCAAGACCTCCTGGCCCGGACACGTCCACCAGCCTCCCCGGCACCGCGTCCGGGCCGGGAATCCACCCCGTGGACGAGTTGCTGCCCCCGGTGAAGCTGTTCTCCACCGGCCTCCAGCACGTCGCCGCGATGTACGCGGGAGTCGTCGCACCCCCGCTCATCGTCGGCGCCGGCGTCGGGCTCTCCCCCGCCGAACTCGCCCTGCTCATATCGGCCAGCCTGTTCACCGCCGGACTGGCCACCCTCCTCCAGACCCTCGGCGTCTGGAAGATCGGCGCGCGACTGCCGTTCGTCAACGGCGTCTCCTTCGCGGGGGTCGCGCCCATGATCGCCATCGCCAAGGAGCACGGTCCGAAGCACGCCCTCCCGGTGATCTTCGGAGCGGTGATCGTCGCGGGGCTCCTGTGCTTCCTCGCGGCGCCGTACTTCTGCAAGCTCATCCGGTTCTTCCCCCCGGTCGTCCAGGGCACCGTGATCACCCTCATCGGGGTGTCCCTGCTCCCGGTGGCGGTCAACTGGGCGCGCGGCGGCTCGCCGAGCGCCCCCGGGTACGGCTCCATGCGGGCCATCGGCCTCGCCGCGATCACCCTCGTCGCGGTGGTGCTCTGCAACCGGCTGCTGCGCGGCTTCTGGCAGCAGCTGTCCCTGCTCGTCGGCCTGGCGTTCGGCGCCCTGATCGCCTTTCCGCTGGGGCTGGCCGACTTCGGCGCGGTCCGGGACGCGAAGGTCTTCGCGCTCCCCTCCCCGTTCCACTTCGGCGCGCCCGAGTTCGACGCGGCCGCGATCGTCTCGCTCTGCATCGTCATGGTGGTCTCGATGACCGAGTCCACCGCCGACATGCTCGCGCTCGGCAAGATCGTCGACCGCGAGGCCGACGAGCCCACGCTCGCCGCCGGCCTGCGCGCCGACGGCCTGGCCACCGCGCTCAGCCCCGTCTTCAACGGCTTCGCCGCCAGCGCCTTCGCCCAGAACATCGGGCTGGTGGCGCTGACGAAGATCCGCAGCCGCTACGTGGTCGCGGCCGGCGGAGGCATCCTGGTCCTGCTGGGGCTGTTCCCCGTGCTGGGCTCGGTCGTCTCCCTGGTACCGCAGTCCGTCCTCGGCGGCGCCGGGATCGTGCTCTTCGGCACGGTCGCGGCGAGCGGCATCCGCACCCTCGCGGAGGCCGGCATGGAATCCAGCTCCCACACCATCCTGGTGTCGGTCTCACTCGGTGTCGGCATCATCCCGATCGCCGTGCCGACGTTCTACGACGCCTTCCCGGAGGCCGTCCGGACCCTGATGCACTCGGGGATCTCGGCCGGCTGCGTGATGGCCGTCCTGCTCAACCTGCTCTTCCACCACGTCAGAGCCCCCCGCCGGCGCCGATCCGGCCAGGGCTCCGGCGCGACGGTGCCGACGGCGACACCGTCCTGACCGGCCCGGGAGGAGCGCACCTCGCCCTGACGTGCTCTCCTCCCGGCCCTCCCCCATAGGAGTGACACCATGGCAGTCCAGCCCCCACCCGCCGACCAGCGGATCGTGATCGAGAACGTCGCGATCGCCACCGTGGACGCGAACGACACCGAGTACGCCCGCGGGCACGTGGTCATCCTCGGCAACACGATCGAGGCGGTCGGCGACGGCCCGGCCCCCGCGTGGCTGGACAACGTGGTGCGCCGGATCAACGGCGAGGGCCACCTGATCACCCCCGGCCTGGTCAACACCCACCACCACTTCTACCAGTGGATCACCCGCGGCCTCGCCCAGGACGACATCCTCTTCGACTGGCTGGTCGCCCTCTACCCGACCTGGGCCCGGATCGACGAGAAGCTCGTCCACGCCGCCAGCCAGGGCTCCGCCGCCGCACTGCTCAAGTCCGGCTGCACCACTGCCTCGGACCACCACTACGTCTTCCCCGAGGACGGCGGCGACGTCCTCGGGGCCTCCATCGAGGCCGTCCAGGAGCTCGGGCTGCGCTTCACCGCGCTGCGCGGCTCGATGGACCGCAGCAAGAAGGACGGCGGACTGCCGCCGGACCACGCCGTCGAGGAGCTGGACGACATCCTGGCCGCCTCCGAGGCCGCCGTCGACCGCTACCACGACTCCTCCTTCGGCTCGATGCTGCACGTCGCCATCGCGCCCTGCTCGCCCTTCTCGGTCTCCACCGACCTGCTCCGCCAGTCCGCCGAACTCGCCCGCCGCAAGGGCGTCCGGCTGCACACCCACGGCTCGGAGACCGCCGAGGAGGAGCAGTTCTGCAAGGAGCTGTTCGGCATGGGCCCGACCGACTACTTCGAGTCGGTGGGCTGGCTCGGCGAGGACGTCTGGATGGCGCACTGCGTCCACATGAACGACTCCGACATCGCCAAGTTCGCCGAGACCGGCACCGGCGTCGCCCACTGCCCGTCCTCCAACGCCCGCCTGGCCGCCGGCATCGCCCGGGTACCCGACATGCTCCGGGCCGGCGTCCCGGTCGGCCTCGGCGTGGACGGCACCGCCTCCAACGAGTCCGGCGAGCTCGGCACCGAGCTGCGCAACGCCCTGCTGATCAACCGGCTGCACGGCTCCCCGACCGCCCTCACCGGACGGCAGGCGCTGCGCCTCGGCACCATGGGCGGCGCCCGGGTGCTCGGCCGGCAGGACGAGATCGGCTCGATCGAGGTCGGCAAGCTCGCCGACCTGGCCCTGTGGAAGATCGACGGGGTCATGCACTCCTCCATCGCCGACCCGGTCGCCGCGCTCACCTTCGGCGCGCTGCCGCCGCTGTCGGTGCTGTTCGTCAACGGCAACGCGGTGGTCGAGAAGGGGCAGCTGACCACCGTCAACGAGGACCGGATCGCGCGCGACTGTGCCCGCGCCGCCAGGGAGCTGGCAGCCCGACCAGTCTGACGCCTCCTCGGACTCCGGGGCGCGCCCAGGGACGGTGCGCGCCCCGGACCCCGCGGGCCCGGCAGGGCCCACGGACTGCGGTCCCGAACCCACGGCGAGGGTTCGGGGCCGCGGCGTTCAGCGGGCAGCTTTCAGCGGACGGACTACGGACGACGGACGACAGCGAACAGATGACAGATGACGAAAGTTGTCATCTGTCATCTGTTCGCTGTTATCTGTTCTCTGTCGGTTGTTCGTTGACAGCGGCCGGCTGCCGGGTGTCGGCCGCCGGCCGTCAGGCCTCGCGCCCCAGCGTCGCCAGGTATGCGCGCCAGCCGCCGTGGTGGGTGATTTCGCGGTGGACGCCGCGCTCGACCTCGCCCCGGGCGAGCAGCATGGAGAGGCAGGCGGAGCCGTCCTCCAGCTCGATCACGCCCAGCTCCAGCTCGCGCGGCTCGCCGGGCAGGATCTCGTCCCGCAGCAGCTCCAGGCTGATGTCGTACAGCTCGCCCTCGATGGCCGTGTCGGCGCCCGGGTCGGGCAGCAGTCCGGGGCAGACGTCCGTCCCGCCGCTGTGGTCGATGGAGAAGAAGCGGTAGCCGGGGGCGGTCCGGGCGGGCCCGACCAGTGCGTCGGCGACCTTGGCGTGGAAGGGACCGCCGACCATCGCCTGGCCGTTGAAGAAGATGCGCGGCATGGGTGAACTCCTTACGGGAAAAAGACCGTTCCGCACGGCGACGAGAGGACAGGTGGATTCGTCGCCGTACGGAACGGAGTAACGGGCCGCCGGAGTGCTACAGCCTGGCAGGCGTCAGCGGTGGCGCCGGCGGATAGATTGGGCTCAGCCCAGCAGGGGAAGCGCGGGGAGGGTCAGGAAGTCCGCGAACTCCTCGGCCAGGGCGACCTGTTCGAAGAGTTGGGCGGCCTCGCGCCAGCGGCCGGCGTTGTAGGCCTCCTCGCCCGACTCGGCGAGGAGTTCGGCGAGTTCGGTGGCGACGAGGGTGCGGACCAGCTCGGCGGTGGCCTTCTCCCCGGTGTCGGAGAGCACGACCCCGTTGTGGATCCACTGCCAGATCTGCGAGCGCGAGATCTCGGCGGTGGCGGCGTCCTCCATCATGTTGAAGATGCCGACCGCGCCCAAGCCGCGCAGCCAGGCCTCGATGTAGCGGATGCCGACCTGGACGGCGTTGTGCAGCCCCGCGTGGGTGCAGGTGCCGCCGGCGCCGGCGATGTCGAGCAGCTGGGCTGCGGTGACCGGCTCGGACGGGCCGGGGTTGTCCTTCTGGTTGGGCCGCTCGCCGAGCACCGCGTCGAAGGACGCCCGGGCGACCGGCACCAGGTCCGGGTGGGCGACCCAGGAGCCGTCGAAGCCGTTGCCGGCCTCGCGGTCCTTGTCGGCCTTGACCTTCTCCAGCGCGGCAGCGTTGACCTCCGGGTCCTTGCGGCTGGGGATGAACGCGGCCATGCCGCCGATCGCGTGGGCGCCGCGCCGGTGGCAGGTCTGCACCAGCAGGCGGGTGTAGGCGGCCATGAAGGGCGAGGCCATGGTGACGCTGTTGCGGTCCGGCAGGATGTAGTGCTCACCGGCGTCGCGGAAGTTCTTGACGATCGAGAACAGGTAGTCCCAGCGTCCGGCGTTGAGTCCGGCCGCGTGGTCCCGCAGCTCGTACAGGATCTCGTCCATCTCGAACGCGGCGGTGATGGTCTCGATCAGGACGGTGGCGCGGATGGTGCCGCGCGGGATGCCGAGGCGGTCCTGGGTGTGGGTGAACACGTCGTTCCAGAGCCGGGCCTCGAGGTGGCTCTCGGTCTTCGGGAGGTAGAAGTACGGCCCCGAGTTGGGGTCCTCGGCGCCCTTGGCGAGCAGCCGGGCGGCGTTGTGGAAGAAGTAGAGGCCGAAGTCGACGAAGGCGCCGGCCACCGGGGTGCCGTCGACCAGCAGGTGGTTCTCGTCCAGGTGCCAGCCGCGCGGGCGGACCACGACGGTGGCGAGTTCGGCGGCGGGCTTGAGGGTGTAGGCCTTGCCGGCCGAGCTGGTGAAGTCGATCCGGCCCTCGAAGGCGTCGATCAGGTTGACCTGGCCGCTGACCACGTTCTCCCAGGTCGGGGAGGTGGCGTCCTCGAAGTCGGCGAGCCAGACCTTCGCCCCGGAGTTGAGGGCGTTGATGACCATCTTGCGGTCGGTGGGTCCGGTGATCTCGACCCGGCGGTCCCGGAGGGCGCGGGGCGCCTCGGCGACCTTCCAGTCACCGGCCCGGATGTCGGCGGTCTCGGGGAGGAAGTCCAGCGTGCCGGCCGCCGCGATCTCGGCGCGGCGGACCTTCCGCCTGGCCAGGAGCTCCTGCCTGCGGTCCTCGAAGGCGCGATGGAGGCCGACGACGAAGGCGACCGCCTCCGGAGTGAGCACCTCCTCCGCCCGGTGGACGCGCGGACCGGCGACAGTGACGACCGGAGCGGCGGGGGAGGCGCCGACGGGCCCCTGATCTGCAGCCATGAGCAGGACACTCCTAAGACGGTTGAGCCTGGCGAAGGGAGCTCCGATGGGAGCCTCCTCGGGAACTTCCTCTGGAACTTCCTCGATCGTTACCCGCCTGTCGGCGAGTTCGATTCTGTAAAGTGGAGACTAGTTTCCGCGATACAGAATTTCAACGGCTTGTTGAAGAGGTCGCCGGGACTCTACTCCTCCCCGACAGCGAAGGGAACGCCGGTGGTTGCGACCCCCGACACAGCATCGACGACAGGCGCCGACCGCGCGAGCGGCGGTGTGCAGTCCGTCGAGCGGGCCTTCCAACTCCTGGAGGCGCTGGCCGACTCCGGCGGCGTGGCCACGCTCAGCGAGCTCTCCACCAGTTCCGGCCTCCCGATGCCGACCATCCACCGACTGGTTCGTACCCTCGTCCAGCAGGGCTATGTCCGCCAGGACACGGCGCGCCGCTACACCCTCGGCCCCCGGCTGATCCGCCTCGGCGAGACCGCCGGCCGCCTGCTCGGCAGCTGGGCCCGCCCCTACCTGGCCGAACTCATGGAGGCCACCGGCGAGACCGCCAACCTGGCGGTGCTGGAGGGCGGCGAGGTGGTCTACGTCGGGCAGGTGCAGTCGCGGCGCTCGATGCGGATGTTCACCGAGGTCGGGCGGCGGGTGCAGCCGCACTGCACCGGCGTCGGCAAGGCACTGCTCGCCCAGCTCCCCGAAGACGAGGCGCGCGCCGTCCTCGGCCCCAACCCGCTGCCCGCGCACACGGAGTTCACGGTCACCGACCCGCAGGAGCTGATGCGCCAGCTCGCCGAGGCGCGCGAGCGCGGCTACGTGGTCGACGACCAGGAGCAGGAGATCGGCGTCCGCTGCATCGCCCTCGCCGTCCCGGGCGCGCCGACGCCCACCGCGCTCTCGGTCTCCGGACCGGAGGCCCGCATCCGCGCCCTGGAGGAACAGGCCGGGGCCGCCTCGCTGGTACCGGTGATGCAGCAGATCGCGACCCGGCTCGGGCAGGTCCTCGCCCCCTGACCGGCCTCGACCCGACGCCTCGTCAACCCCACACCCCGGCCCGGTACGGGAGACCGGACGCCCTTGGAACGGGCGACCGGACGTCCTCGGTACGGGAGACCGGACGTCCTCCATTCGGGCGGACGGCGAGCGGGGCGGGTCGGGTTACTCCCCGGTCGCGACGGCGGCTCGGCCACCCTGGTGCGGACGCGGCCCGCGACGGCGCGGGGCGCCGGAGCGCGAGAGCAGGGTGACCGGGATGAAGCACCGGGATGTACGGGGTGGCGCGGAGCCGCGCGGTGGCGTGGGGCGCAGGGTTCTCAGCCGGACGGGGCTGGTCGCGACCGTGGCGGCGGGCTGCGCGGTGGCGACGCTGGCCACCAGTCCGTCCTGGGCGCTGCGCCGACCGGAGCCCCGTCCGGCGGTGGAGGTCGTCGCTCCCGGCGCGCCGAGCGCGTCCGCCGTCCCCGAGGTGTCCACCCTGCCCGCCGTGGTCGCCCAACTGTCGAACTCCGACCTCGAGGTGGTCCGGCTCGACCCGGACCCGGCGACGCCCGGCGGCACCACGACCATCCACGCCTTCGTCGCCAACCGCGGCCCGGACACCACCGCCTCCCCGTTCACGGTCGTGGTCACGCTGCCGGAGGGCGTCACACCGGAGGGCCTGACCTTCCCCACGGACTGCGAGGTCCTCCAGAACGGCCACCGGGTGCGCTGCGTCTTCGGCGCCGGGCTGCCGGAGGAGCGCAGCGCGACCGCGCTCATCCGGGTGCGGCTCTCCCCCGACCTGCCGCTGGGCACGTACCAGGGGTGGGTCGCGGTGCGCAGCGCGGACGACCGGCACGAGGGCAACAACCGGGAGCCCTTCGACCTCGAGGTGGTCGAGACGACCTGACGGTTCCTGAACCACGTCCGTCCCACCGGGTGCCGGGCGCCGACGAGCGGCTGTCGGCGTCCGGCCGCCGGTGGGACGTCCTACCCGTTTACCGGTAGACGCGGACGTAGTCCGCCGCCATGGTGATCGGGGCGGTCCCCTGCGGCGCGGGGTGGTACTGCCCGGCGCACACCGAGAGGTTGAGGATCAGGTACGCCGACCAGTTGGCGCCGACGCCCTTGCCGTCCGAGAAGACCTTGACACCGTTGACGTACCAGTCCACCGAGGTGGCGCCGTAGTAGGTGCCGATGGTCACCCACTGGTCCTTCGCGATGGCGCTCGCGTCGGTGTAGTACTTTGGGTTGCCGGGGTTGACGTGGTTGGTCAGCTCCAGCAGGTTCGGGTTGTCGGGGTGGTACTCGAAGGAGTCGATCTCCCCGTTGCCGTTCTTCCAGGTCCACAGGGCCGGCCAGGCGCCGGTGCCCGCGGGCAGCTTGACCCGGGTCTCGGCGTAGTCGCCGGTCTTGACCTGGAAGCCCTCGCTGGAGCCCTCGGTGGTCAGGAAACCGGTGTTCCAGGACTGCTTGCCGTTCTCCAGGGCCGGACCGCCGGCGGTGGCGGTGAAGGTGGCGACCCCGTTCGCGACGCTGACGTTGTTCTTGTTCAGCCAGTCCAGCTTGTTGTCGTCCGGGTTGCGGTTCCCGTACTTGTAGGCGGTGCTCTTGTCGCCGACCCAGCGCTGGCCCCAGGAGATCGAGCCGTTGAACTCGTCGGACCAGGTCAGCGACTTGCCGGCGACCGGGGAGGACGGCGCGGGGGTGGTCGCGCTCGACGTGGCGGTGGGGGTCGAGGTGGCGGTCGGCGCCGGGGTGGGGGTGGCGGTCGCGGTGGTCGAGACGACCAGCTGCTGCGAGGGCAGGTTGTGCCAGGCGCCGCCGAGGTCCTGCCAGAAGCCGAACTGGGTGTACGTCCCGGCGGGCAGGGTGCGCGCCGCGCTGGTGAAGTTCACGCCGCTCGGGCAGATCTGCACGTTGGAGGCGTTGCCGGGGAAGTCCAGGTTGGTACCGCGCGCGTCGCGCACGCCCACGCCCACGGTCTTCGCGGTGAAGCAGGCCGAGGAGTGCAGGCTGAGCGAGGCGGTGGTGGCCTTGCCCGCGACCATGGTGGCGGGGGCGAGGCGGTCCTGGGTGACGGTCGGGAGGGTGGCGGCCTGGGCACCGGCGACGGCCGGCAGTCCGAGCAGGCCGGCCCCGCTGATGGCGAGCGCCCCGGTGGCGGCGAAGGCGGCGTTGCGGCCGCGGCGGGACGGGCGGGCGTGGCGCGGCGCGCGACGCTGGGCAGCAGGCTTGGGCATGAGGTGACCTCTGCGACGCCTGCGAGGTTAGCTGTCGGGTTCGGGCTGCAGTTGCCCGGCCGCTGTGGAGCGGCTTCACCCCTAGCCCAGCCCCGTACGCGCGAGCGCACGGGCCGGGCGCCGACCTTGGATCCCCCGCTCCTGTCCGCTGTGGTGCTCGGTGACCCGCCGGCGGGTGGACAGGACTCGGCGTCCCGGCGGCGGGGTCCGCGTCGGCGGACGACCGTTGCAGGCTAGGCAGGCTGTGCGTGAACGGACAACTCCCCCGGGCCGGTTGTCGTGTAGCTCACAGTGGTGTCGATCAACGACGCTGTGTGGTGGTCGAGTTGATCACTCACGTGGCTTGGCAGGATGCCCGGCCGGGTGTCCCGCGAGGGGTGTGCGGGGTGTC